>JBARAF010000357.1:0-2463 GCA_049791695.1 Croceibacterium sp. | reverse complement strand
TCACATCGATGCGCGGCAGGCGGGCGGCTTCGGCCACGCGAATGTCGATCCCGGCGGCGCTGGCGCGCTGTTTTGCGCCCAGCAGGTCAGGGTTGCTTTCCAATGCCACGTCCACCGCGTCATCGGGGCTGGCGGGCAGGCCCGGCAGCGGCGGCGGCGGTTGCAGTTCGCCCGGGGCATCGCCGACCAGGGCAATGTAGTTTTCGCGCGAACGGATCAGGTTGGCTTCCGCCGTGCGCATGTCACCACGGGCCAGGGCCAGCCGCGCTTCGGACTGGGCCACGTCGGTGCGGGTCAGGTCGCCGATCTGGAACCGGTCGCTGGTGGCCTGCAGGTTGACTTCCAGCACCTGCACGTTGTTTCGCGTCAGGCCGACAATGGCCTCGTTCTGGATCACGTCCATATATGCGGCCACGACGCGGGCAAAGATCCCGCTTTCCGAAGCGCGCAGGTCTTCCCGGCCGGCCAGTACGCGGGTTTCCGCCGCGCGGATGCCGTTGCGGACCGATCCCCCGGCATAGACCGGCAGGCCCAGGCTCAGCTGCGCCCCGGCATTACGGTCAGCCCCGGTGGCGGCGGTGCTGTAGACGTTTTCGGTATAAGTGCCGGTGCCGTTCAGCGACGGCAGCGAATCTGCCCGGCGGATTGGCACGTTTTCATCCGTCGCACGCAAGTTGGCGCGGGCCACCTGCAACGACGGGTTGTTCTGGTAAGCCTTGGTCAGGGCTTCCTGCAGCGTATCCGCAACGGCGGGCGTCGCGGCCGTGATTGCGGTGACGCAGGCAGCCGCCAGCAGCAGGAAACGCGACCTCTTCAGACCCATGTTCAGAAGCTCCAGCCCTTGGGCGCCAGCAGTTCGGGAAGCACCGGCATCCCGATGTCGGCCAGCGGGGCGAGCGCCACCTGGCCTGCAATCTTGCGGCCAGTGGCCAGCCGGGTGATGCCCTGATCCAGCAGCCCGGTCACCACGCGGCCATTGTCAGCCAGCCGAGCCAGCAGGGCAGCGGGCAGTTGTTCAGCCGCGCCATCGACCAGCAGCAGGGTATATTCACCGCCGGTGGCATTGGCGGCATCGGCGGCGGAAACGACGTCGAGCGAAGCGACCAGCGGGCGCAGCAGTTCAGCCAGGTAGCCGCTGCCGCCATCGACCAGCAGGGCCTTGTCCTGCGCGGTCGGCTGCGCTTCCTGCAGCATCGTGCCCTGCACCACCGGAGCGGCCAGGAAGCGCCCGTCGCCCAGCGGCACGGCGCGGTCCATATAGGCATGGCCCTGCGCGGCGGCGGGCACGAACCGTTCGCGCGCTACGGCGTTCATCCGTTGCAGCACGAAATCGGCATTGACCCCGCTGGGGCGGAGCTGGCTGTCGATCATGGCCTTGCGCGCAGCTTCAAAAGCGGTGGCGGGCCGGTCTTCCGCGCTCATAACGTCTTCCACGATAGTCACTTTGATTTTGTCTCTTTTGGCCAAGGACACGGGGGCAGCCTTAGGGCAGGGCCGCCTTTCCGCCAAGTGCTTTGACCATAGGGCCCTGACCGGATTAAGGGGCCCCGGTTCGACCACAAGGAGTACTGCATCGATGAACGACACCGAAAGCCCTTGGGTTATGATCCGGGATGCGGATCTGGTCGAAAGCGTGGCCGATGCGCTGCAGTACATCTCGTACTACCATCCGATGGATTACATCCGCGCGCTGGGCGATGCCTATCAGGCAGAACAGGGCCCGGCGGCGAAGGATGCGATCGCCCAGATCCTGACCAACAGCCGGATGTGCGCCGAAGGGCACCGGCCGATCTGCCAGGACACCGGAATCGTCAACGTCTTCATCAAATGGGGTCAGGATTGCCGGCTGGGCAGTCAGAAGTCTTTGCAGGATGTGGTCGATGAAGGGGTTCGTCAGGCCTATCTGAACCCGGACAACCGGCTGCGCGCTTCGGTGCTGGCTGATCCCGCCTTCACCCGTCGCAACACCCGCGACAACACCCCTTGCGTACTGCACGTGGAAATGGTGCCGGGTGCAAAGGTCAGCGTGGACGTTGCGGCCAAGGGCGGCGGCAGCGAAAACAAGAGCAAGTTCAAGATGATGAACCCCAGCGACAATATCGTCGACTGGGTGCTGGAGATGTTGCCGCAGATGGGGGCCGGCTGGTGCCCGCCGGGCATGCTGGGCATCGGCATCGGCGGCACGGCGGAACATTGCGTGCTGCTGGCCAAGAAGGCGCTGATGGAACCGATCGATATGGCCCAGCTGAAACAGCGCGGGCCGCAGACGGACATTGAACGGCTGCGGATCGAGATTTTCGACAAGGTCAATGCACTCGGCATCGGTGCCCAGGGCCTCGGCGGGCTGGCGACGATCCTCGACGTGAAGATCATGGATGCGCCCTGCCACGCCGCAGGCAAGCCGGTGGCGATGATCCCCAACTGCGCCGCCACCCGCCACGCGCACTTCACGCTGGACGGAAG
>JBARAF010000356.1:0-3675 GCA_049791695.1 Croceibacterium sp. | reverse complement strand
GCTTAGAAACAGGCAACGTCCTTCGGCGTCGCCCATCCAGAGCATGGCGGGCGTAGTCTCCGCAATTGCAACCGCGAGCTGGTCGTCTGTCATTCAAGCATCCGCCGCTGGGGGTGAGAAACGATGGCATCAAGTTCCTGGAGCACAGGACGGGCGCCAGGAAGTCTATTGAGTATAACTCTATCCTCGCATCCTCAGCCACCTTTCTAGCTCGGCTTTAATCCGCTGCATGGTGGCCCCTTCCTCCGCGGAGGCCATGCCAGCATGATGTTTAAGCCAACTACCAAACAGCATCGTTGACACCATTGCAGGCTGGTCGAAGGCTCCAAGCCACCACCGAGCTCGTCTCGATGATTGCCCCAGCGGATAATCGCGGATGCATGATTGGGTGGCATGAAGATCTTCCAGTGAGCGTCGTCCCAGGACGTAGGGGGAGTCTGGTCGACCGGCTAGAACGCCAACTCACAGTGACCAACAAGACAGCGCCGTCGCCGTGCAGCTTGACCGGGCGCATGATGAGTCATCGCCAACGGCTGATCAACAGTTCGGGCCGATGTCACCTGGCGCGGCAAGCGCCCTATGCATTGCGGCCACCTTTTGGGACGGTGTTAACTCCGGCCGCTTTCGACGTTCCGAAAAGACACGGCTATCGACCGAAATAGGGTCGGTAGGCGTCACGCGCCCATCGTCCGGAGCCGCAAGTGCTACCTCGAACTCGTCAGTGATGCAGGGGACAGGTTGGGCTTCTGCAGCACCTGGGTTGTCGTGAGGCGCTCTGCGACCCAGCCCTCAAGAGTAGGACTGAAAGCCACCAAGAGCCATCCCTCCTGGCGATCAAGAACTCGCAGGGCGGGCCCGCGGGGGAGCATCATGATCAGTTCACCCGAGGTGCTGTGACGAACGTTGAGCGAGGCGACATTGACAAAGCGAAGTATGTCAAGCGGCGCGGACGCAGAATGGGATTGCACTGTTATGCCGGAGGTTGCCAATTGCGCGTAGCGACATGGGCGCCGCGACCCGGGTTGCCCGGGCCCCGAACTGAAAAATACCAAACGCAATGATCCCGAACGCCACCCAGCCAACCACACTGGAGTTCTGCATCCGTTTCGCCATTTGTCCTCACTCGTTGCCCATCCATTTAGGGGCAAGCGTCTTAACATGTGGCGTACGCGGCCACCGTACACGCTGCCGAACGTTGCCGAAATCTGGTATCGAATTTGCCCCAGCGGGTCCGTCGACATCCAAGAAATAACCACGGAAGGCTTTGGCGCGTATTGCGCGAAAGAGATAGAGCTTCGCCGCTTCCAACCCGATCAGATTGTATTTCTCCCGATTTCATGTCGGCCGCAGGGCGGGCATGCAGCGCGCAAACGAATGGCCCCTTTGTTCTCCCAGACAAGGCGCTCGTCGCGAGTCTTGGCGTGAGTGAGGTCTACTGCCCCGAGAGATATCTGCGGTTCACCCAGCCCTCGTAACCCCCGAGGCGCACCTTTTGCCAGCCAGCTGTGGCATAGGCAGGAACGAGATATCACACTGACGTCTGGACAGTTTGGTGAGGATGCGCGAATTCGCCGAAGGGAATGCCCTAAGGTTCAGCATGTCGCCGGGGCGAACCCCAGCCACGCAGTACATCGCCGGTGAAACCATCGAAATGTAGTGGCTATTGACCCAGCCAGCATAGTGGCCCTCTTCGATCGGACACCATGAACCCTGGCAAGCGCCGGTGACCATTACGCCGCATTGGCCGTAGCGCAGGGTGGTCACTATCTTGCTCCTCGCGCGGCCCCTTTCACGCACATTTAGAACGTCTGACGATCTCACATTAATGACGCAATGCTCCTCGCCTTGGACAACCTGGGCAGACGCAGCGCCAACCCCGCCTATCGCCGATAACAGCGCCACACAAACAAATGCCAGTACCCGCAATTTGAGCATTCGAGACCTCCTCTTTCACGCCTATTACCGCAGCGAGGCTGAACTGCGCCTGAACGTCGAGATGGCTCCGAGGTAGGACGCGCGGTGCTAACAGTGACCCCCTCAGCGAACACCCTGGGACCTTAGCTTTACCTGTTATCCAGCATGAGGTGGTAGCCTGAGCGGTCCTTCGGGGGGAAACAGACGGTCTGCTTCGGCTGAGGCGAGCAAGCGGACGTAGAATTTGACTAGTTCACGCCGGGCGAGTCCTCGATCCGTGGGTCAGAAGAAAGTTCGTTACGGCCTGTCGGTCTGCCCGTGACGCGGCGCGACTGCACCCTGGACTCGATAGCACCATTCCAGCAGGATCGCCGCATGACCTAGGCCAGAAATCCTGCGACCGCGGTCAGGACAGGAATGGCGACCATAACATTGAAGGGGAAGGTTACGGCAAGGGACATGGTGAGCGGCATGCCGGGATCGACCTCTGGCAGCGCCATCCTGATGGCGGCCGGAGCCGCTATGTAGCTGGCACTGCCGGCAAGAATGGCAAGCGCAGCCGCAGAACCAGGATCAAGCCCGATTGCCATGCCGATCAGCAGTCCGACCATGCCATTGGTGACGGCAAGCGCGATTGCGAGGGCGACAAGCCTTGGTGAGACGCTGCCAGTGCCAGCCAGGTGGCGCCCCGCCAACAGCCCCATGTCGAGCAGGAAAAGGCAGAGAATGCCACCAAAGGCTCCCTCGAAGACCGGGCGTACCGGTTCGAAACCTGCGGAACCTCCCACGAGACCAATGATGAACCCACCGGCCAGCAGCAGGATCGAACCATCGCGCAGCGTGTGAGAGACATGTTGACGCAATCCGGGCGCCTTACTGGATGCGCGCCGGGCCAGCCACAGGCCGACCAGGATCGCCGGCGCTTCCATGAGGGCCAGCACGGCAACCATGAACCCGGCTACCTCCAGACCTGCCGCCTCCAGCGCCGCAACACCCGTTACGAACGTGACCACCGACACCGACCCGTAATGGGCTGCGACGGCCCCGGCATGCATCCTGTCGAGCCCACCCAGCCGCCGGACGGACCAATATGCGGGAAAGGGAAGCACTAGGCTGAGCCCGAGACCCGCAAGGCCGGCCAGCAGGAGCTCCGGCGTAAAACCGTTCTCTGATACCTGCACCCCGCCTTTGAGGCCGATGGCCGACATGAGGTAGATTGCGAGCGCCTTGCCGACCGCTTCGGGGATTTGCAGATTGCTGCGGATCAGCGCCGCGAGCAGACCGAGAGCGAAGAACAGGACGGCGGGGGACAGCAAGCTCTGCATGGAAAACCTAGAGTGGGATTTCGGTTGAGGCCGCTCTACCGCAAAGCTTTCGTTCGATAAAATTCATTGATTGAATGGAAACATTCCCTAAATTCGAATGATGTCGTCCCTCAACTTCCATCATCTGCGCTATTTCTTGGCGGTGGCCCGCGAAGGCAACCTGACCCGAGCGGCGCGCAATCTGTCTGTGTCGCAATCTGCGCTCTCTACGCAGATCCAGATGCTGGAGGCCCGGCTTGGTCATGCACTTTTCGAACGTGTTGGGCGCCGCCTGGTGCTGACGGAGGCGGGGCGGATCGCACTCGACCATGCGCAGGCCATCTTCGACCTGGGTGAGGAGCTGCTGACGACGCTGCGGGTGGGGTCCGGCCGTCGCCAAGTGCTGCGGGTGGGCGCCCTTGCCACGCTATCGCGCAATTTCCAGATCGATTTCCTG
>JBARAF010000355.1:0-2638 GCA_049791695.1 Croceibacterium sp. | reverse complement strand
CCTGAACACCTGCCCGGTGGGCGTGGCCACGCAGAACCCGGTGCTGCGCGCGCGCTTCGTCGGCCAGCCGGAACACGTGATCAATTACTTCTTCTTCGTGGCGGAAGAACTGCGGCAGATCATGGCGCAGATGGGCTTCCGCACGGTGCAGGAAATGATCGGCCGCGTGGACCGCATCGACATGAACCGCGCCATCCGCCACTGGAAGGCCGACGGCGTCGACCTGTCGCGCCTGCTGTACCAGGTGAAGGTGCCGGAAGGCGCGCAGCTGTTCCACACCCAGACGCAGGACCACGGCCTGGCCGCGGCGCTGGACAACGAACTGATCGCCGCTGCCGCTCCCGCGCTGGAACGCGGCGAAACGGTGGTGATCGATAGCCCGATCCGCAACGTCAACCGCACCGTCGGCGCAATGCTGTCGGGTGAAGTGGCGCGCCGGTTTGGCCACGCTGGCCTGAAGCCGGACCAGCTGCGGGTGAACTTCACCGGTGTTGCCGGGCAGAGCTTCGCCGCATGGCTGGCCCACGGGGTGACCGTGGACCTGGTCGGCGATGCCAACGACTATGTCGGCAAGGGCCTTTCGGGCGGCCGCGTGATCGTGCGCCCGCCTGCGGGTGTCGGCCGTGACCCGGCGCAGAACATCATCGTCGGCAACACCGTGCTCTATGGCGCGATCGCGGGCGAAGCCTATTTCAACGGCGTTGCCGGGGAACGCTTCGCAGTGCGTAATTCGGGCGCCATCGCGGTGGTCGAAGGGACCGGCGACCATGGCTGCGAATATATGACCGGTGGTGTGGTCGCGGTGCTGGGCAAGACCGGCCGCAACTTCGCCGCGGGCATGAGCGGCGGGATCGCCTATGTCTATGACGAGGACGGCACTTTTGCCGATCGCTGCAACATGGCCCAGGTGGACCTGCTGCCGATCGACGCTGCCCCGTCGGAAGACGAAGGAACGGGCCGTCCGCAGCAGCGCCCGCTGCACGTCAGCGATTTCGGCATGGGCGACATGTTGCGCCACGATGCCGAACGGCTGCGCATCCTGATCGAACGGCACAAGCTGCACACGGGTTCTGCCCGCGCGGCCGAGCTGCTCGACAACTGGGACGCAGCCCTCGCAAAATTCGTCAAGGTCATGCCGCGCGACTATGCGCGCGCGCTCCAGCAGCTCGAGGCCGAGCGTAACGCCGCCGCCTCCGTCGCTGCCGAGTAAGGAATACAAAGATGGGTAAGGAAACCGGCTTCCTCGAACTCGACCGCCAGGATCGCACTTATGGCGATCCCAAGGAACGGCTGAAGCATTACCGTGAATTCGTGATCCCGCACAACGAACCGGCCATGCGCGGGCAGGCTTCGCGGTGCATGAACTGCGGCATTCCGTATTGTCACAACGGCTGCCCGGTGAACAACCAGATCCCGGACTGGAACCACCTGGTCTACGAAGGCGACTGGCGCAACGCGCTGGAAAACCTGCATTCCACCAACAACTTCCCGGAATTCACCGGCCGCATCTGCCCCGCCCCGTGCGAAGCGAGCTGCACCCTGAACATCACCGACGAGCCGGTGACGATCAAGAGCATCGAATGCGCGATCGTGGACCGTGGATGGAAAGAAGGCTGGATCGGCCCGCAGGTCGCGGCGGAAAAGACCGGCAAGAGCGTGGCCGTGGTCGGTTCCGGCCCGGCTGGCCTGGCTGCCGCGCAGCAGCTGGCCCGTGCCGGCCATGCGGTAACGGTGTTTGAAAAGTCGGACCGGATCGGCGGCCTGCTCCGCTATGGCATCCCTGACTTCAAGATGGAAAAGCAGCTGATCAACCGGCGCGCGGTGCAGATGGAAGCGGAAGGCGTGACCTTCAAGACCAGCACCGAAGTGGGCGTGGACGTGTCGATCAAGTCGCTGAAGGAAAACTTCGACGCGATCGTGCTGGCTGGCGGTGCGGAAGATGCCCGCCCGCTGCAGATCCCCGGCGCGGAAATGTCCGGCGTGCGCCAGGCGATGGAATTCCTGACCCAGCAGAACAAGCGCGTGGCGGGCGATTCAGAAGAACGCGCCGCCCCCCGCGGCACCCTGACCGCCACCGGCAAGCACGTGATCGTGATCGGCGGTGGTGACACCGGGTCTGACTGCGTCGGCACCTCCAACCGCCAGGGCGCGGCTTCGGTCACCCAGATCGAAATCATGCCCAAGCCGCCGGAAAGGGAAAACAAGCTGCTGACCTGGCCCGACTGGCCGATGAAGCTGCGCACTTCCACCAGCCACGAAGAAGGCGTGGACCGTGACTGGGCCGTGCTGACCAAGGAAGTGGTGGGCGATAACGGCAAGGTCACCGGGCTGAAATGCGTCCGCGCCGACTGGTCGGAAGGCCGCTTGCAGGAAGTGCCGGGCAGCGAATTCGTGCTGAAGGCAGACCTGATCCTGCTGGCGATGGGCTTCCTCGGCCCGAAGAAGGCCGGTTTGCTGTCGCAGGCCGGCGTACGGCTGACCGAACGCGGCAATGTCGATGCCAACGTGCAGGACTATCGCACCAGCGAAGACATGGTCTTTGCCTGCGGCGATATGCGGCGCGGCCAGTCGCTGGTGGTCTGGGCCATCCGCGAAGGCCGCCAGGCCGCGCGCGCGGTGGACGAAGCCTTGATGGGCG
>JBARAF010000354.1:0-1721 GCA_049791695.1 Croceibacterium sp. | reverse complement strand
GTTCAGCTCAGGCAGCACCAGGCCAACCGCGGCAGCTGCGCCGGTCTTGGTCGGGATCATGCTCATGGTGGCCGAACGGGCGCGGCGCAGGTCTTCGTGCATGACGTCGGACAGGACCTGGTCGTTGGTGTAGGCGTGCACGGTGGTCATCAGGCCGGTTTCAATGCCGATCGCGTCGTTCAGCGGCTTGACCAGCGGAGCCAGGCAATTGGTGGTGCACGATGCGTTCGAGATCACGGTGTCGGTCGACTTCAGTACGTCCTGGTTGACGCCGAATACGATGGTGGCGTCGACGTCCTTGCCGCCCGGCGCCGAGATGATGACCTTCTTGGCGCCGCCCTTCAGGTGGGCCGATGCCTTTTCCTTGGTGGTGAAGAAGCCGGTGCACTCGAGCACGACGTCGACACCCAGCTCGCCCCACGGGATTTCAGCAGGGTTGCGCTGCGCGAACACGCGGATCGGATCGCCATTGACGATCATGTTGTCGCCTTCGACGGTCACGGTGCCAGGGAACTTGCCGTGCGCGGTGTCGTAGCGGGTCAGGTGGGCGTTCGACTTGGCGTCGCCCAGGTCGTTGATCGCAACGATCTGGATGTCCTGCTTCTTGCCGCCTTCATAGAACGCGCGCAGCACATTGCGGCCGATGCGGCCATAACCGTTGATTGCTACTTTGATCGTCAGACTGAACTCCTGATGAAAGAAAGAGAAGGGCGAGGTGCGGGCGCCGTCGGCGCCTGCACGCTAAAGGCAGACTTAAGCGGCCAGCACGAGCCTGGCCTTGGCGACGACGTTGTCGACGGTGAAGCCGAAGTGCTTGAACAGCACCGGCGCCGGCGCCGATTCGCCGAAGGTGTCGATACCCACCACGGCGCCTTCGAGGCCCACGTATTTATACCAAAAATCGGTGACGCCGGCTTCAATGGCCACACGCGGGACGCCGCGCGTCAAAACGCTGGCCTTGTAGGCGGCGTCCTGGCGGTCGAACACGTCGGTCGACGGCATCGACACCACGCGCACCGGCGTGCCTTCGGCTTCGAGCACGGCAGCAGCCTTGAGCGCCAGTTCGATTTCCGAACCGGTGGCCATCAGGATCACTCGGGCCTCGCCAGGCTTGCCGTTCGCGTCGCGCAGCACGTAGCCGCCGCGCGCGATGTTGGCGACCTGCTCGGCGCTGCGTTCAACGAACGGCAGGTTCTGGCGCGAGAAGATCAAGGTTGCCGGGCCGTCCTTGCGCTGCACCGCCGCGCCCCATGCCACCATCGATTCGGTGGTGTCGCATGGACGCCAGTTGTCCAGGTTAGGAATCAGGCGCAGCGACGAAACGTGCTCGACCGACTGGTGGGTCGGGCCGTCTTCGCCCAGGCCGATCGAGTCGTGGGTGAACACGAAGATCGAGCGCAGCTTCATCAGGGCAGCCATGCGCAGTGCGTTGCGGCTGTAGTCCGAGAAGGTCAGGAAGGTCGCACCGAACGGGATGTAGCCGCCGTGCAGGGCAACCCCGTTCATGATCGCGCTCATGCCGAATTCGCGCACGCCGTAGTTGATGTGGTTGCCTGGCTGGCCGGAACGGACTGGAACGATTTCTTTCCAGTTGGTCAGGTTCGAACCGGTCAGGTCGGCCGAGCCGCCCAGGAATTCAGGCAGCGCAGGCGCCAGCGCCTGGATCGCGTTCTGGCTCGCCTTGCGGGTGGCGATGGTTTCTTTCTTTTCGACGGTTGCAG
>JBARAF010000353.1:0-19653 GCA_049791695.1 Croceibacterium sp. | reverse complement strand
TCGTCGATCGGCTGCCAGGTCAGGCCGGCCTTCCACGTTTCCACCGTGCCGGAGATCGAATAGTCGGTCATGCGGAAGGCGCCGTTGAATTCGAGCCCGTCAGCCAGCGGCACCAGCGTTTCGGCATAGGCTTCCTTCACGGTGTAGGAACCGCTGGTGACCTTGAAGTTGCCGTACAGCCAGGTGCTGTTGAAGTTGATCGGATCGACCACGCCATCGACCGATTCCTTGCGCCATTCGCCGCCGAAGGCGAGGCTGACAGGGCCGGCCCAGGTGGAGAAGATTTCCGGGGTCGAGAAGTTCAGCCCGCCAACCTGCTGGGTGATGAACTGCTGGCGTTCGGGATAGATCGCGAACAGGAAATCCAGCGCTTCGGGGGTTACGCCGCCCACGCCGATCCGGTTGATCGGGACGCAGCCGGGCAGATCGTTGGTGGTGCTGGCATCGGTGTTGACGCGGCAGGTGACCACCCCGTTGAACACGATGGCATCCTGCATCGCCGCCATGCGGGAGTTCTGCCAGGTGTTGATCAGCGTTTCGCGGGTCTTGGTCCGACCGTACTGGAAGTACCCGTCCCAGCGCCAGTCGAGCGAACCGGTGCTGAAATCGCCTTCGCCGCCGATCACGTAACGCTGCACTTCACGCGAGGTGTCGGCACCTGCCGCGGGGATCCCGGCGTTGGACGTGCCCATGGTGATGCTGGTCAGGTTGTTGGTGAGCATCAGCGCCCGGATGTTGTCGGGCAGGAAGGCGTTGTCGCGCTGGATCACCACGCCCACGGATGGGGTCTGCTGGTAATAGCTGGTGCCATCGAACTTGCTGAAGCTGGCCTGGCCGAACACGGTCAGGAAATCGGCCAGTTCGTAACTGGCGCGGCCGAACAGGGCCAGGCGGTTTTCATCGTTGGTCAGCGAGTTCGAGCTGACGTGACCTTCCGACAGGTACTGCCAATCCCCGCCGACCATCCACTGGCCCGCCACCTGGCCATAGGCGGCATTGCCGGTCACGGCCTTGCCGGTTGCCGGGTTGATCGTGCCGAAATAGGTGCCACGCAGCGGGCCGGAAGCGATCAGGCCGCCAGGCGCGAAGTTGCTGGAACCGATGTTGGAGGTGATCAGCCGCGCAGGCTGGCCGTTGGTGGCGGTGTAAGCGGGGTTGTCGATCTGGAAATAACCAGTCGTGTTCCAGTCCCGGTCGATCGTGCTGATGCCGTCCTGGGTGTAATACTCCGCGCTGGCCACTACGTGGCCGCGCCCGCCGGCAAATTCGGTGCCGCCGGTCAGCGAAACCTTGTGGTTGGGCATGTCGCCGTACGTGGTGACGCCGTATTCGTAATCGGCCTTGATGCCGGTGTAATTGCGATCGAGGATGAAGTTGACCACGCCGGCCACAGCGTCCGAACCATAGACCGACGATGCGCCGCCGGTGACCACTTCAACGCGGGAAATCAACGCCTGGGGGAAGGTGTTGATATCGACCAGCCCGGTGGCGGTGGAACCGACCGAGCGTTGCCCGTCGAGCAGCACCAGGGTGCGGTTCTGGCCCAGCGAACGCAGGTTTAGCGCGCTGATGCCCGATTGGCCGTTGGACAGGCTGCCGGAATTGTTGGCGGCGGTCTGGCTGCCGCTGACAGAGGGAAGGGTGTTGACGAAATCGGCGATGTTGGCGGGCGATTCCGCCTGGATTTCCTCGGTGCTGATCACGCTGACCGGGGTCGGCGCATCATTGCCGTTGCGGACAATGCGCGAACCGGTGACCAGGATGGTTTCGCCGGCGTCAGCGGGTTCCGCAGCTTCGGCGGTTTCAACGGCCGGGACGGGAACGTCTTCGGCGGCATAAGCGGCTGCCGGGAAAGCGGCCAGGGCCAGAATGGCGGCGGCGGTGGCGGCACTGTTGGCCAGGCGGTATTTCGATGCGACCCGGGCCATGCGGCTCTCGGAAACAAACTGCGACTTCATGGATCAACCCCCATTTGTTGGTGTGTTGATCCTCCCCCTTCTCTTGTCTTCTTCTGTTGTCGGGCTGCGCCACCGTTTCGGCGTCCGCGGCCTGTCGCCTCCTTGCGAATGAATGATAGGGCAAACGGCCTGTCGATATGCGGTTAAGTTGGTGGGTGTTTGCTGATTTTGCGCAGGTATCCTGCGTGATTGTGCAATGCGGTATTGAATTTCAACGCCAGCTTGGCGGGCCTGCGCGTTTCTCCTGCGTGCGGGCCGTTTCGTCCAGCACCACCGGGGCGACTCGCCGCCTGGCCACTTCGCGCAACAGGAAGCTGCTGCGGATTTTCGCGACGTGCGGCAGGTTGGACAGTTCGCTGCGATAGACGTGATCGTAATCGTCGAAGCTGCGGACGTTGATCAGCATCATGAAGTCGTTTTCGCCGCTGATGAAGCTGCAGAACGACATCGAAGGGCAGGCCATCACCGCATCTTCGAACTCCATCAGCTTGCTTTCCGCCTGCGAACTCAATTCGATCAGGACGAGCACGGTGATGCTGAAGCCGAGCGACTTCTGGTTGATGACCGCGCTGTAGCCGGAGATGATTCCCTTCTCCTCCAGGATCTTGCGGCGGCGGGCGGCGGCGGTGCTGGACAGGTTCACCGCATCGCCCAGGGCAACGTCGGCGGCGCGGCCATCCTCCACCAATGCCCGCAGCACTCGGAAATCGGTGCGGTCCAGATCCTTGTGCGGGTTTTCCAATGTCATATGCGTCCCCTTGTGTGAAATCCGTCAAAGATTCGGCTAAATCATGCTGTCTTTCACAGGATATGCAAGAGGGTGCGTGGTAATCCTCCCCTATCAGCCGCGATTACGCGGATTCGCACACAGGGGGTCGCATACATGCAGCGTTCGAACAGGGGCAGGCGCGTCAGCCTGGCAGGCGGCCTTGCGCTGGTTGCAATGGTCCAGGCCGGAAATGCGATGGCGCAGGAAGCGCCGCTGTTCCCGGCCAAGGCCGCGGGTGACAGCAGCACGGTCCAGTTCACCCTGCCGGCCCCGGACGCCAGCGGCAGTTCCGGTTGCTACATCTACGCCAACGCGCTGCGCAGCGGTCTCGGCTCCTCGGGCATCCGGCTGGATCGCGGGATGCTGGGTGATGAACACCTGCTGTGTTTCCGCCGGGTGGGCGACAAGGTGGCGGCGGTGTTCGAAAACCCGCGCTTTTCCGCCACTGGCGACGCGGCGACGGAACGGGGCGGGCGCGAAAGCTTCGCCTTCACCGTGGCGGCGATGCTCAAAGTGGTTGCCACCAGCCCCACCGGGGTGACGGTGGACATGGCCCCGCTGCTGATGGCCGATGCGGTACAAATTGCGGCAGCGTTGAACCAAGATGGCAAGGGATACCGGATTGCCCCGGCGCTGAGCGCGATCGACACTGCATCGCTGAAGGTGTTCCCCGACAATATCGAGATCGATACGGTCCAGACCTTCACCTCTGACACTCCGGGCCGCGAAGTGAGCAGCATTGCGCCTGATGCGCGGGCGCCCAGCTTCATCGTCCACCACAGCTTCATCAGCCTGCCGGAACCCGGCTTCGTGCCCCGGCTGGCCGATCCGCGTGCGCCGGTTTCGGGGCCGATCCTGTACGATTACGGCAGCCCGCTGGGCCAGCCCGTGGCGCGGAACCTGGCCGCCAGGTTCCGTCTGGAAAAGACCGATCCCACTGCCGCGCGCAGCAAGGTGAAGAAGCCGATCGTGTTCTATATCGATCCGGCCGCGCCGGAACCGGTCCGCAGCGCGCTGATGGAAGGGGTCAATTACTGGCAGCGCAGCTTTGAAGCGGCCGGCTTCATCGACGCCTTCCGGGCCGAGATCCTGCCCGCCGGGGCCGATCCGATGGATGTGCGCTATTCAATGGTCAACTGGTCCAACCGGCTGACCCGTGGCTGGTCCTATGGCGGCGGCATCCGCGATCCGCGCACCGGCGAAATCATCAAGGGCAACGTAGTGATCGGCGCCCTGCGCGTACGGCAGGACGTGACCATTTTCGAAGGGCTGGTCGGCACGGCACAGAACGGCACCGGCGGCCCGAACGATCCGGTGCGGGTGGCGCTGGACCGGATGCGCCAGCTGGGCGCGCACGAAGTGGGCCACGCCATCGGCTTCATGCATAACTTCGCCGCCAGCACGCAGGATCGTGCGAGCGTGATGGATTACCCCGCACCGCGCATCAAGCTGACCAATGGGCAGATCGACCTGTCCGATGCCTATGCCCCCGGCGCGGGGCCGTGGGACGATTATTCGGTCGACTGGCTGTATGGCGATCCGGCCCCCGGCGTGAACCCCGACACGGCCGCAGCGGGCAAGGCTTTGGCGGCAGAGACAGCGGGCCTCGCCTTCATGTCCGATATCGATGGCCGCGATCCGTCATTGCCAAGCCCGGCGGCGAGCATGTGGGATGACGGGCCGGACCCGGTCGCCGCATTGGACCATATGCTGGCCGTGCGCCGGGTGGCGCTGGCCCAGTTCGGGGACCGCACGCTGCTGGCAGGTGAACCGCTGGCCAACCTGCGGCGCAAGTTCGTGCCGATCTGGCTGCTCCACCGCTATGACGTGGACGCCGCGGGCAAACTGGTCGGCGGGCTGGACTATGAATATGCGGTGGTGGGGGACAACCACCCCGCGCCCAGGCCTTTCCCGGCGGCGCAGCAGCTGGCGGCGCTGGATGCGCTGATCGGCACCCTGTCCTCCCAACTGCTGACCGAACCGGCGGCGCTGGTGCCCCTGCTTTCGGTGCCGACCACCCGGCTGGGCGATCCGCAGTTCGATACCGAAGTGTTCGCCAATGCCGGGGCCGCGGCTTTCGATCCGCTGGTGGCCGCCGATGTGGCCGCGCAACTGCCGCTCGATTCGCTGCTGGCACCTGCCCGGCTGACGCGCCTTTTCGAACAGCACCGGCGCGATCCGGCGATGCCCGGCGTGGCCGAGGTGCTGGATGCGCTGGACAAGAAGGTGGTTTCCGCCCGGCCTGATCCGGTGGCCCGCCGGGTGGCCTATCGCGCGCTGCTGACCATGGCGGGCACTTTGCGCAATCCTGCCACCTCGCCCGATGTGGCGGCGGTGCTGGGCAGCGAGCTGTCAGCGATCACCAAGCGGCTGGCGGCAGGCGGCACGGGCGAAGACGGTGCCTGGGCCAGCTGGATGGCGGGTCTGCTGAACGACGAAGCGGCGCTCGACCGGTTGCTGAAGGCGAAAGCAGCGGTGCCGGAAATCCCGCCGGGGATGCCGATCGGCGGCGACAGCGGCTGGTTCGACGAGCTGCCGCGTTGATGAAGATAGTTTCAACAGTTTCCAGCTTGACCGGCGCGGCCGGAAGCGGGATGATCGAATTGCTGGCGGCGGATCACTTCGCCGAACGTGTCATGGGAGAGTTCCCGGCCATCCGAAGGGCCGGGACGCCGAAGGAGCAACCGCCCCGGAATCTCTCAGGCGAAAGGACCGTGACACGGGTCCAGCACTCTGGAAAGCGGACGGGCAGCTGCCTGTCCCACCGAAGGTGTACGCTGGCGGGTAGCGCCTCCAGCCAGGCTCTCAGGTCCACCGACAGAGGGGGTGATGGTGAAGATGCCCGCAGCGGGCATCGCCATTGCTTGTCGGGAGGGCGCGGATGAGCGACCATGACACGATAGACGAAGCACACGCCCCAACTCTGGCGCTGCCGCTGGATGCCTGGCATCGGGCGCAGGGCGGGCGGATGGTGCCCTTTGCCGGCTACGCCATGCCGATCCAGTACGAAGGGATCGTTGCTGAACACGAATGGACGCGCACCCATGCGGGCCTGTTCGATGTCAGCCACATGGGCCAGATCATGATATCCGGCGAAGGGGCAGGGGCCGCGCTGGAGGCACTGCTGCCGGCCGACCTGGCCGCGCTGAAGCCGGGCCGCATCCGCTATTCGCTGCTGCTGGCGGCGGACGGCGGGATCCTGGACGATCTGATGGTGACCAATGTCTCCGACGGGGGCGAAGCGTTCTACCTGGTGGTCAACGGGGCGACCAAGCATGACGACATCGCCCATATGCGCGCCAACCTGCCAGCAGGCCTGACCTTCACCTACCTGGTCGATCAGGCGCTGCTCGCCCTGCAGGGGCCGCAGGCCGCCGCGGCGCTGGGCCACGTGCTGCCGGGATTTGCCGATGGGCTGACCTTCATGCAGTCCGCGATGGCCCAGTGGCAGGGCGTGGACCTGCGCATTGGCCGCTCCGGTTATACGGGCGAGGATGGCTTCGAAATTTCGCTGCCGGCCGTGGCCGTGGAAGCCTTCGTCGATGCCCTGCTGGACGATGACCGGGTGAAACCGATTGGCCTTGGCGCGCGAGATTCGTTGCGGCTGGAAGCCGGGCTGCCCTTGTACGGGCATGACATGGACAGCGCGGCAGACCCGGTGTCGGCCGACCTGACCTTCGCCCTGTCCAAGCGGCGGCGGCTGGAAGGTGGCTTCCCCGGGGCTGACCGGATTGCCACGCTGCTGGCCGATGGCCCGGCGCGCAAGCGCGTTGGCCTGTCGCTGGAAGGGCGCCTGCCCGCACGTGAAGGCGCGCTGGTCTATGCCGGTGACGATCAGGTTGGCGTGCTGACTTCGGGCGGGTTTGCCCCCACGCTCGGCCACCCCATTGCCATGGCCTATGTCGACGCAGCCCAGACTGCCGCCGGCACCGAACTGTCCATCGAAGTGCGGGGCAAGCGGCTGCCAGCCGTGGTCACCCCGATGCCCTTCGTTCCCCACAATTACCACCGCGCAGGAGCCGGAAAATGAGCCGCTATTTCACCGAAGAACACGAATGGATCGAAGTTGATGGCGAAAGCGCCACCATCGGCATCACCGACTATGCGCAGGGCCAGTTGGGCGACCTGGTGTTCGTGGAAGTGCCCAAGGCGGGCACCGTGCTGGCCAAGGGCAAGGATGCGGCCGTGGTCGAATCCGTGAAGGCCGCCAGCGACGTCTATTCGCCGGTTTCGGGCACCGTGACCGAGGGCAATTCGGCGCTGGAAGACGATCCCGCGCTGGTGAACGGCGATCCTGAAGGGGAAGGCTGGTTCTTCCGCCTGACCATGTCCGATCCGGCCGAGCTGGAAGGCCTGATGGACGAAGCCGCTTACAAGGAATTCCTGGCCGACCTCGATTGAGCAAGGGCCCGCTCCCTTGAAGGGAGACTGGAGAAACAATGCGTTACCTACCCCTGACCGATGCCGACCGCGCCACGATGCTGGACGTGGTCGGCGCCCCTTCGATCGATGCGCTGTTCGTCGACGTGCCGGCAGAGGCACGCCTGACCGGGGTGATCGAAGGCCTGCCGATGCACGCCAGCGAACTGGCCGTGGACCGGCACATGACCGCGCTGGCGGCGAAGAACCTTGCCGCCGATGCGGCGCCGTTCTTCCTGGGTGCCGGCGCCTATCGCCACCACGTTCCCGCCAGTGTCGATCACCTGATCCAGCGCGGTGAATTCCTGACCGCCTACACCCCCTACCAGCCCGAAATTGCTCAGGGCACGTTGCAGATGCTGTTCGAATTCCAGAGCCAGGTGGCGCGCCTGCTGGGATGCGAAGTGGCCAATGCATCGATGTACGATGGGTCCACCGGCTGCTGGGAAGCGGTGGTGATGGCGCGGCGGATCACCAAGCGGGGCAGCGCGCTGCTGTCCAGCGGCCTGCATCCGCATTACGTGTCCACCATCCACACCATGGCCCGCTTTACCGGCGATGTGGTGGATCACACGGCCCCGGAACTGACCGCCAGCTGCGACGATGCCGCGCTGATCGCCGGGATCACCGACCAGACCAGCTGCGTCGTGGTGCAGTACCCGGACATCCTGGGCCGCTTGCCTGATCTGGCCGCGATTGCCGAAGCCGCCCATGCCAAAGGCGCGCTGCTGGTGGCAGTGGTGACCGAGCCGGTCGCGCTGGGAGCCATCCAGGCGCCGGGTGAACTGGGCGCGGATATCGTGGTGGGGGAAGGGCAGTCGATCGGCGTCGGCCTGCAATTCGGCGGGCCGTACCTGGGCCTGTTCGCCACCCGCGAAAAGTACGTCCGGCAGATGCCGGGCCGCCTGTGCGGGGAAACCGTGGATGCGGCAGGCACACGCGGTTTCGTGCTAACCCTGTCCACCCGCGAACAACATATCCGCCGGGAAAAGGCGACCAGCAACATCTGCACCAACAGCGGCCTGTGCGCGCTGGCATTCACCGTCCACATGACTCTGCTGGGGGAAAAGGGCCTGCGGGCCCTGGCGGCGGAAAACCACCGGCTGGCCTGCAAGGCGGCCGACCGGCTGGCGCAGGTGCCGGGGGTGGAAGTGGTCAACACCAGCTTCTTCAACGAATTCGTGCTGAAGATCCCCGGCGATGCCCGGCTGGTGGTGCGTGAACTGGCGGAACGGCAAGTGCTGGCGGGCGTCCCGCTGGGCCGGCTCTATCCGGGGGAGGAAGCGCTCGCTTCCGGCCTGCTGGTGGCCGTGACCGAAACCGTGACCGATGAAGATATCGAGGCCCTGGCGCAGGGTCTGCAGGAGGTGCTGGCATGACCGTGAACCAGTCTGGATGGAAGCCGCACATGGAACTGGCGCTGGACGGGGGCGGGGTCAAATCCTTCACCGGCAACCGCGGCCTGATGCTGGAAGAAGCGCTGATTTTCGAAATCGGCGGCGCTGATACCTGCGGCGTCGACTTGCCGGAACCGGGCACTGGCCCCAACCGCCTGGGTGGGCGGGACCGGACTGCCGCCATCGGTCTGCCGGGCCTGTCGGAACCGGAAACGGTGCGCCATTACACCCGCCTCAGCCGCCAGAACTATGCGATCGATTGCGGCATCTTCCCGCTCGGTTCGTGCACAATGAAGCACAACCCGCGCCTGAATGAAAAGATCGCCCGCCTGCCCGGCTTTGCCGATCTGCACCCGATGCAGCCGACCGGCACCATCCAGGGCGCGCTGGCGGTGATCGACGAACTGGCCACCTGGCTGATGACCCTGACGGGGATGAGCGCCGTGGCGATGAGCCCCAAGGCAGGCGCCCATGGCGAATTGTGCGGCATCCTGTGCATCCGCGCCGCGCTGGAAGCGCGCGGTGATGCGCGCGAGTTGATCCTGGTGCCGGAAAGCGCCCACGGCACCAACCCCGCCACGGCCGCCTTTGCCGGCTACCGGGTGGAGGATATTCCCGCCACGGCCGAAGGGCGCGTCGATTTCGAAGCGCTGAAGGCGCGGCTGGGGCCGGACGTGGCCGGGGTGATGATTACCAACCCCAACACCTGCGGCCTGTTCGAACGCGACCTGAAGGCGATTTCCGATGCGGTCCACGCGGCGGGCGGGTTCGTCTATTGCGACGGGGCCAATTTCAACGCCATCGTCGGCCGGGTGCGCCCGGGCGACCTGGGCGTGGATGCGATGCACATCAACCTGCACAAGACCTTCTCCACCCCGCACGGCGGCGGTGGGCCGGGTTCCGGGCCGGTGGTGCTGTCAGAAGCGCTGGCCCCGTTCGCCCCGCTGCCGTTCGTGCAGCAGCAGGCGGACGGATCGCTGAAGCTGGTGGAAGAAGAAACCGCGGGGGATGACCACCCCGGCAGCTTCGGCCGGATGGCGGCGTTCCACGGCCAGATGGGCATGTTCACCCGCGCGCTGGCCTATATCCTGTCACACGGGGCCGATGGCCTGCGCCAGGTTTCCGGCGATGCGGTGCTGAACGCCAACTACATGCTCCGTTCGCTGGAAGACGTGCTGGACGCGCCCTTCGCCGCCAGCGGGCCGTGTATGCACGAAGCGCTGTTCAGCGATTCAGGCTTTGCCAAGGGCGTGTCCACGCTGGACGTGGCCAAGGCGCTGATCGACGAAGGCTTCCACCCGATGACGATGTATTTCCCGCTCGTCGTCCACGGGGCCATGCTGATCGAACCGACCGAGTGTGAAAGCAAGGCGACGCTCGACCAGTTCATCGGTGCGATGCGTTCTATCGCCGAGCGCGCCAACGCCGGGGACGAAGGCATGGCCCATGCCCCCTACCTCGCCCCGCGCCGCCGGCTGGACGAAACGGCAGCTGCCCGCAAGCCGAAGCTGGCCTGGCAAGAACCCGCAATTGCGGCAGAAGCGGGGGTATAAGGGGCATTCAACCCTTGACGCCCGGGGGGCTGCCAGTTAGTGGCGCCCCCCTTGATGCCCCGTCGTCTAACGGTAGGACTGCAGATTCTGATTCTGTCTATCGAGGTTCGAATCCTCGCGGGGCATCCAACTCCTTACATCGCTGAAATCGCCCGCCAGGCCGGGTTGATCGGCCCCGGCAGGCGCACCTCGGCGAGCAGGCCGCCGACGCTACTTCGGCGAGGGTCGCCCCGAAACTTTTGCTCGATGCTCAGATACCGCTTGCTCGAGCAATGCGCGATGCAGACGGCCGGTTTCAGCCCAGTCATACCGCTCGGCATAGCGCCGAGTTGCCGATCGGTCGGGCATATTTGACAGTAGCTGACGCAGGGCTTGTTCGATGGCCAGCGGCGAACGCTCGCGGGTCAGCAGCCCGGCTTCCGGGCATGTGATCACGTCAGGAGAACCCCAAACGGGCGTCGCGACAAGCGGTGTTCCGCAAGCGATGCTCTCCAGCAGTACATTGGCGATGCCTTCACGCCCCGAACACAACAAGGTCAGGTCCGCCGCTCCGTAAATGGCCGGAAGTTCACTTTGTTCGACGTGCCCGAGGAAACGGACCCGATCTCCAACCCCAAGCTCCATGGCCAACTGCCTGAGCTTCATTTCCAGCGGCCCGTCGCCCGCGATCATCAGCGACGCTTCCGGCAATGCGGCCAGTGCGCGAATGGCCAGATCATGACCTTTGAGATCGATCAGATTTCCGACCGAAAGGATCGTCGGCCCATGAAAGCCCAGCTTGAAGCGCGCCTGCGCGCGATCATCAGGCGGGCTGAACATTTCCAGGTCCACGCCATGCTCGATCACATGCAATTTTCCGGCCGGCGCACCGATGTCCTCCAACCGCTGCGCCAGTGCCTTGCACACAGCCGTCGTCGCCGACGACCGCCGGACCGCCTCCACGATCATCTTCCGGCTGGGGCGCCAGTTTGGGATCAAACTTACATCTGTGCCCAATGCCGACATAATGAACGGGCGGCCGAACATTTTCGCAAGACATGATGCCGCGACGCCGTCGGGATAGAGATAGTAGGCATCGATCACGTCAAAATCGAAAGTGCGCCTTATCTGTGCGATGTGACCATAAAGCGATGCCGCCATGAGAGCAGGCGCTACCGTCTGACCTATTTTCGGCACCGTCAGGTAGCGTGGATGATCAATCGGAATACCCCGACGCTCGGTTGAGCGAGGAATATCAGTGTAGCCGGCATATCGCCCCCATCGCTCGTTCCCCGACGGGAACCATGGCACCGGCGCGACCACTCGCATCTCGATATCGCGCGAATATGTTGCGGCGATCCGGTGCTCGATGAATATCCCATGCCGACGTTGCACTGGATTGGGGAATAAACTCGATAAGACGAGAGCTTTCATCGGACCGTGGAGGAGGCCATTGGAGCTGCTTTCGCTTTCGCAAAGTATGAAGCGAGGTGAATTTTCCTTAACCCTAGGTATTGATTGCCGTCCCTCTTGGCGACCGAAATGTTGCAAGAGCCCAATCCCGCCCGGCAGAGCGGCGACACTGGCCAACCACCTCGCGGGGCATCCAACTCCTTACATCGCTGAAATCGCCCGCTAGGCCGGGTTGATCGGCCCCGGCAGGCGCACGGCGGCGAGCAGGCCGCCGGCTTCGCAGCTGAGGTCCAGCTGCGCGCCGATGGCTTCGCAAATGTCCTTCGCAATCGCGAGGCCGAAGCCGGAACCGGGAGTTGCGGGATCAAACCGCACACCGATGCCACCGGCGCGGGCCAGTTGCTCGGCGGTCAGGCCGGGGCCGTCGTCTTCCACCACCACTTCCAGCCCGTCAGGCACCGGGACGATGCCGATGCGCACTTCATCCCGCGCCCACTTGCCGGCATTGTCCAGCAGGATGGAGAGCAGCTCGGTCAGGTCCACCGGATCGACCGGCAAGCTGACCGATCCGGCCAGTGCATTGTCCAGAGTGAAGCGCCGTTCGGGATGCAGCCGGTGCATCGCGTTGAGGATCGGCAGCAGCAGTTCGGGCATGGTGCTGGCCGCGCCGGGGATGCGCGCACCCGATCCGGCGCGGGCGCGGGCGTGGGCCAGCTGATATTCGATCTGCCGTTCCATCATCCCGGCCTGTTCCAGCAGGATGGTGCTGGCGGCCGTGGGACTGGCACCTTCGGCCAGCCGCTCCGCCTCGTCCATGATCACGGCCAGCGGGGTGCGCAGCGAATGGGCGAGGTTGCCCGCCTGCACCCGCGCACGGGCAATCATCGCGCCGTTCTGGTGGATATATTCGTTCAGGTCGGTGACCAGCGGGGCGATTTCGGTGGGATAGCCGCCTTCCAGCAGCTCGGTTTCGCCCCGGCGCAGGCGGCCGATTGCGGTGGCCAGCCGTTCCAGCGGTTTCAGGCCGAAGCCGATGATGGCGATCCCGGTGGCCAGCAGCAACATAGCCAGCGCCAGCAGCCAAAACGTCAGTTCGCGGGTGAAGCTGGCCACGGTCTGGTCCAGCAGCCGTTGGTCGGTGGCAATCACGAAATGCACGTCGCCCGGGCCCGCGCCCGGCAGCGGCTTGGTGAAGCCATAAGTGATGGCGGGGCCGGTCGGGCCGTTTTCGGTCTGGTGGGCGATGTTGGGCGAATGGGCCACGGTCTCGTCCAGCGAACCGCGGGTCATGCTCGCGCTTTTCAGCGAAGGCCGCCCCGGCACGCCGACCTGCCAGTAAAAGCCGGACAGCGGTTCGTCATAGCGGGGATCGGACAACGGGCGCAGCAGCGCGGGGCGGCCATCGGGGCCGATCCTGGTCAGCCGCGCCAGTTCGCGCACGTGGACTTCCAGTTCTTCGTGGTATCCCTGTTCGACATGGGCCTGGAACACCCGCGTGGCGGAATACCAGATGCCGCCGGTGCCCAGCACCACCCACAGCAGCACCGACAACAGGAAGCGCAGCCGCAGGCTGGCGGGGGCAGCGGGCAGGTTCATTTCTCCAGCCGGTAGCCAAGGCCGCGCAGGGTGGTGATCCGGTCGCGCCCGATCTTGCGGCGCAAGCGGCCCACCAGCACCTCCACCGTGTTCAGTTCGCGTTCTTCCGCCAGTTCATACAGCCGGTCGAGGATGTCGGATTGCCCGAGCACCTGCCCCGGCCGCCGCATGAACAGGTGCAGCAGGCGGAACTCCTGGCGGCTGAGGGTCAGCGGCTCACCTGCCAGCTGCGCCCCGTGGCCAATCGGGTCCAGTTTCAGCGGGCCGACTTCCAGCACGGATTCACGCTGCCCGCCGTGGCGGCGCAACTGGGCATTCAGGCGGGCGAGCAGTTCTTCGAACCGCACCGGCTTGACCACGAAATCATCGGCCCCGGCGTTCAGCCCTTCCACCTTGTCCTGCCAGCTGCCGCGCGCGGTCAGGATCACGATCGGGCAGGCCACGCCGCGCGCGCGGAACTGGCGCAGCAGGTCCACCCCGTCCCCATCGGGCAGGCCCAGGTCGAGCACCAGGGCGGCGAATTTTTCGAGGTCGGGCCAGTCTTCCGCTTCGGATACGCTGGTGGCCAAGTCCACGGCAAAGTCCGCCCCGCGCAGCCGTTCTGACAGGCGGCGGCCAAGTTCCGGATCATCTTCCACCAGCAGCAGGCGCAACGCAGGTCCTCTCCCCAGTTCGATACCATCGAACTGCGCGTCGAAACTGACAACAAGCTGCCAGTCTGACAAGTTGCTGTCAGCTTGCCGGGGCACTCCGCACAAATGCCCAAGCGAACCCTGCCCCTGTGCGCTCCCGCCCTACGCGCCCCGCTCCTCGCCCTTTCCCTGCTGGCCGGCTGTTCCGGCGGGACGGAGGCTGACAAGGCCCCGGCCGATCCTGCCGCGGCCAAGGGCGATCCGCTGGCCAGCCTGCAAATCGCGTCCGCAGCGGCGCAGGTGGTGGATGCCATCCCGCTCGGCACCGTGCCCGCCACGGTCACCCTGCCGCCGGAAGCGCGGGTGGCGGTGACATCGCAATGGCCGGGCGCGGCAGTGCGGGTGTTCGTGATCGAAGGGCAGGCGGTATCCCGCGGGCAGCCGCTGGCCGTGGTACGGGCGGCGGAACCGGTGCAGTTTGGTGGGGAACTGGTGCGGGCGCAGGCCGAAGCCGGCATGGCCCAGGCGCGGGCATCGCGGATGGCGCAACTGGCGCGCGAAGGCATCGTGGCCGGGGCCCGCGCGGAAGAAGCGCAGGCGGCCTTGCGCCAGGCACAGGCGATGGTGACGGAAAACCGCCGCCTGATGGCGCTGTCAGGTGCAAGTTCGGATGGAATGATGACCTTGCGCGCCCCAATCGGCGGGCGGGTGTCCCACGTGGCGGTGGAAACCGGCGGCCCGGTGGACACGATGACCGCGCCGTTCGTGATCGAAAATCCCGCCGCTTTCCAGCTGGACCTGCAATTGCCCGAACGGCTGGCGCGCAGCGTGCGGCCGGGCATGGCGGTGGAAGTACAGGTGATGGCACCCGGCGGGCCGATTGCGGTGGGTGGGCGGATCCTGTCCGTCGCCCCCTCGATTGATCCCGCCACCCGCTCGCTGCTGGCCAAGGCCAGTATCGGCGCGGCGCCGGGATTGGTGGCCGGGCAGAACCTTTCTGCCGTGATCAGCGGGCAGGGCGCGGTGGGCGGCGTTTCCGTACCCGGTTCCGCCGTGGTGCTGATCGAGGGCGAGAGCCACGTCTTCGTCCGCAGCGGCACGAAGTGGGTCAAGCGCAAGGTCACCGTGGTGGCCGAGGCAGGCGGGCGCAGCGTGCTGGCCGAGGGGCTGAAGGCGGGCGAGGTGGTTGCCACCAGCAGCGTGGCCGAGCTCAAGGCAATGAACGCGGAGTAACCGGCCATGCTGCGCAATCTGATCGAAAAGGCCCTGTCGCTGCGGCTTGCCGTGCTGGGCCTGGCCGCGCTGGCGGCCCTGGTGGGCGGCTGGTCCTTCGCCAACCTGCCCATCGACGCCTTCCCGGACATCAGCTCCACTCAGGTGAAGATCATCCTGAAGGCCCCCGGCATGACCCCGGAAGAGGTCGAAAGCAGGGTAATCACCCCGATTGAAATGGAGATGCTGGGCATCCCCGACCAGACGGTGCTGCGGTCGGTCGCGAAATACGCGATTGCCGACATCACCGTGGACTTCAAGGACGGGACCGACATCTATTGGGCGCGCAGCCAGGTGACGGAACGGCTGAACAACGCGATGGGCGATCTGCCGGCCACGGTGGAAGGCGGCATGGCGCCGATCTCCACCCCGCTGTCGGACATGTACATGTTCACGCTGGAAGGGCCGCAGTCGCTGGCGGAAAAGCGCCGCGTGCTCGACTGGGTGGTGCGCCCGGCCTTGCGCACCGTGCCCGGCGTGGCGGACGTCAATTCGCTGGGCGGCTTTGTCGAAACGTTCGAGGTTGCGCCCGACAATGCTGCGCTGGCGGCAGCGGGCCTGTCCACGGCAGACATTGCCGCCGCGATTGAAAGCGGCAACCGCAATGACGGGGCCGGGCGGCTGGTCAGCGGGGAAGAAGCGCTGATCGTCCGTTCCACCGGGGCCATCCGCACGCTGGATGACCTGGCCAATGTGGTGATCAAGTCCGCCAATGGCGCGGTGGTGCGGCTGGGCGATGTGGCCACGGTCCGCACCGGCAGCCTGACCCGCTATGGCGCGGTCAGCAAGGACGGCAAGGGTGAGGCGGTCGAAGGGCTGGTGATCGGCCTGCGCGGGGCGGACGCCAGCAAGGTGGTTGCCGGCGTGAAGGAACGGCTGGAAGAACTGAGGCCCAGCCTGCCGCCGGGAATGACCGTCGATGTGTTCTATGACCGGTCCAGCCTGATCGAACGGGCGGTGGGCACGGTGGAAGAAGCGCTGCTGGAAGCGACCGTGCTGGTGGTGGTGCTGCTGCTGTTGTTCCTGGGCGATATCCGCGCTTCGATCATCGTCGCGCTGGCCCTGCCGCTGGCGGCGCTGCTGACCTTCATCCTGATGCGATCCATTGGCCTGACCGCCAACCTGATGAGCCTGGGCGGGCTGGCCATCGCGGTCGGGATGCTGGTCGATGGAGCGGTGGTGGTGGTGGAAAACGTGGTCGAACGCCTGTCTGACCCGAAACACGCCCATCAAGGCAAGCTGCGCGCGGTGTTCGTGGCGGCGGGCGAAGTGGCCACGCCGGTCACCGCCGGCATGGCGATCATCGCGCTGGTGTTCCTGCCGCTGCTGACGCTGGAAGGGCTGGAAGGCAAGCTGTTCGCCCCCGTGGCGCTGACCATCGTGCTGTCGCTGCTGTCGGCCCTGCTGCTGTCGCTGACCGTGGTGCCGGTGCTGGCCTATTACCTGCTGAAGGTGAAGCCGGGGCACCACGAACCATGGCTGATGCGGCGGCTGAACCCCGGTTACACCCGGCTGCTGACCGCTTCGTTTGCGCACAAGAAGCGCGTGTTCGTGGCGGCGGGCCTGTCGCTGGTGGCCACGGTCGGGGCCTATTCCGTCACCGGCAAGACCTTCCTGCCGACGATGGACGAAGGGTCCGTGCTGCTGCAACTGGCCAAGCTGCCGTCGATTTCGCTGGAACACAGCCTGGCAGGCGATGCGCGGGTGCAGCAGGCAATCCTGAAGGACGTGCCGGAAGTGGAAGGCATCGTCGCCCGCGTCGGCTCTGACGAACTGGGCCTCGATCCGATGGGCCTGAACGAAACCGACGGGTTCATGCAATTGAAGCCGCGCGAGGAATGGCGCGTGCGGGACAAGGACTGGCTGGTGGACCAGATCCGCCAGGTGGTCGATCGTTTCCCCGGTATCGAACCCGGCTTCACCCAGCCGATCGAAATGCGCACCTCCGAAATGTTGACCGGCGCGCGCGGTGATCTGGCGATCAAGCTGTTCGGCCCGGACCTGGCGGAACTGTCGCGCCTGTCTGGTGCCATCCAGGCGCGGTTGCAGCAGATCGAAGGCACGACCGAAGCGATGACCATGGCCAACGACACGGTCGATTACCTGCAGCTGGATATTGACCGGGTGGCCGCAGGCCGCGCCGGGATGCCGGTGGGCGACCTGCAGGACATGATGCGCGCGCAGGTGGAAGGCCAGCGCGTCGGCGTGGTGGCCGATGGTGTGCGCCGCCTGCCGATCCTGGTGAAGGCCGACGGGGCGAGCAGTGCCACCGCGCAAGGCTTTGCCGATACCCTGTACCGATCGCCATCAGGCCAGCTGGTCCGCGCCAGCGATGTCGCCCGCGTCACCCGCACAGAAGGGCCGGTGAAGCTGGAGCATGAGAACGGTTCACGCTTCGCGATGGTCCAGGCCTTCGTTTCGGGCCGCGACCTCGTCGGCTATGTTGAAGAGGCCAAGGCGGACATTGCCCGGAACGTCAAACTGCCTGCCGGGTACCGGCTGGTCTGGGGCGGGCAGTTCGAAAACCAGCAGCGCGCCAGTGCCCGGCTGGGGCTGGTGCTGCCGGTATCGGTGCTGATGATCTTCGGCATCCTGTTCTTCACCCTGGGTTCGCTGCGGGCATCATTGTTGATCCTGACCAACATTCCGTTTGCGATGGTCGGTGGGATGATCGCGCTGGCGCTGTCGGGGGAATACCTGTCGGTCCCGGCCTCGGTCGGGTTCATCGCCCTGCTGGGCATTGCGGTGCTGAACGGGCTGGTGATGGTCAGTTACTTCCGCCAGCTGCGCGATCAGGGGATGCCGCTGGCCGAAGCCGTGCGGCGCGGGGCGGAGCGGCGGCTGCGGCCGGTGATGATGACCGCCACCATCGCCGCTTTCGGGCTGGTGCCGCTGCTGTTCGCCACGGGGCCGGGCTCCGAAATCCAGAAGCCGCTGGCGATCGTGGTGATCGGCGGGCTGGTATCCGCCACCCTGCTGACGCTGATCCTGCTGCCGATCCTGTACGAACGGTTCGGCGAAAGCGCGGCGGAACGCGCGGCGGGCGACCTGCTGCAACCGGCGACGGGAGAATGATCATGCGCCGCTCGCTTCCTTTCCTGGCCCTGTTGCTGGCCTCTGCCCCCCTGCGGGCGGAACCGGGCCTCCCTGATGCGGCATCCGTCAACGGGGCGCTGGATGCCCATCCCAGCGTGCTGGCCGCCCAGGCGCGGGTGGAAGCCGCCCGTGCCGATGCCCGCGCCCGTGCGCGCGGCACGCAGGAACTCACCTTCAGCGGCAGCTACACCCGCCGCAGCGTGGACCGTGAAGGCAGCTTTGACGAATACGACACCCAGCTGAGCCGCCCGATCCGCCTGCCCGGCAAGGGGCGGCTGGACCGGCAGGTGGGCCAGTTTGGAATCGAGGAAGCGGAAAACCTGGCCGAGGACGCCAAGCACCAGGCGGCGCTGCTGCTGGCCGGGCACTGGTTCGACTGGCTGGGCGCGGCGGCGGAGGCGGAAGTGGACCGGCAGGCCGTGGCCAATCTGGAACGCACGCTGGCGGCAGTGCGGCGACGGGTGGAATTGCTGGATGCCGCGCAACTGGAAGCGGATCAGGCTGCGGCCGCTCTTGGCACGGCACGGGTGGCAGAGGCCGAATCTGCAGGCCGCGCGGCGACGGCACGGGGGCGGCTGGTGGCGCATTTTCCAGCACTGGCACTGCCGCAGCAGGCACCGCCGGTGCCCGCGCCTGACCTGCCGGCGGGAGGCCTGATGTCCTATCGTGACCGGGTGTTGGCCAACAGCCACGAAATTGCCGCTGCCCAGGCGGCGGCACAGCGGATGCAGGCGCTGGCGGCACGGGCACGGATGGACCGCATGGCCGATCCTTCCATCGGCGTGCGGCTGTTTTCGGAACGCGACGGGGCGGAACGCGGGGCCGGGCTGGTGTTTTCCATGCCGCTGGGCGGCGGGCACCGCGCCGCCGTGGCCGATCAGGCGGCGGCAGAGGCCAATTCCGCGCTGGCCGAAGCTGCGCTGGCGCGGGCCAATGTGCTGGAAGTGGCCGATGCCGATCTGGCAGAGGCGCAGTTCCGCCATGATGCCTGGCGACTGGCGCGTGCCGCGCTGGATGCGCAGATGGCCGCGCTGGTGAAATTGCGGCGCGGGCAGGCACTGGGCGAAATCGACCTGGCCGACGTGTTGCTGGGCGAACGCTCAGTGCATGATTCCTTCCGGGCGGAAGCTGCCGCGCGGACTGCCGCGCTGCGCGCGATTACCCGCATCAGGATCGACAGCCACGCCCTGTGGCTGGCCGACGATCCGGCGGAAGGCGCGATGGGTGCACTGGGCAGCGCCACGCCCTATGGCCCGCCACTGGCAGCCGCCGGGAAATAGCGATTTGTGGATCAGGCCACCGAACTTGGTGACTTTGTCCGGAAAATGGCTATGTGCCACTGGCAACCGTTCGCGGCCCCTGTATAAGGGCGGCGAACACGGCAAATGTGCTGGAAATGAGGAGTCACCTGAATGAGCCTTCGCAGTATCGCCCATGGTCTGGGTATGCGCGTCTCGTCGGCCGCGGCGATCGCCGTTGCTGCGTCCCTGCTCTCTGCCGCGCCCGCCGCGGCGCAGGCCGTGCCGACCGATCTGACGGTGATGCCGCCGGTGCCGACCACCTACCAGC
>JBARAF010000352.1:0-8654 GCA_049791695.1 Croceibacterium sp. | reverse complement strand
TTTCCGTTATGCACGCCAATGCCGCCCGCGCCCGCGCCACGCTGCGCCACCTGGCTGCCAGCCTGCCGCCGGAACGCACGCCCAGCCCGATAGACACCGCATTGGACGGCGCAATAATCACCGCCCGCAGCCACTGGAACCGCAACGCCATTGCCCGGCTGGATGCGGTCGGTGGGCGAATATTTCGCACGTTGTTGGACGGATCGCATTGAAGTTTCATCAGCTACCATCTTGCATGGTGCCGCAGCTTGCACGAAGATAGGCAATATGACGCGACAAACGCCCCTGGCAGAGTTCCTGCCCTATCAGCTTTCGATCACTTCCAATGCGGTCAGCGGACGCATTGCCCTGGAATATCGCCAGCGCTTTGGCCTGTCCGTGCCGGAATGGCGGGTGATGGCCGTGTTGGGGGATGGCGGATCGCTGACCCAGCGCGACCTGACCCGGCTGACCCTGATGGACAAGGTGGCGGTCAACCGCGCCTGCAAGGTGCTGGAAGAACGCGAGCTCGCCGCCCGCCAGCCCAATGCCCAGGACGGCCGGTCACACCACCTGCAACTGACCGACAAGGGACGTGAGATGTACGGCCAGATCTGGGGCCTGGCCCTGGAAATGGAACGCCGCCTGTTCGCCAAGCTTTCGCGTGAGGAAGTGGATCAGTTCCGCAGCCTGCTGGAACGGGTGCGCGGCGAAGTGGACGATCTGGACAGCGACGATATCGACAGCGGCAATTTCGGCGTCGACTGAACGCCACCCCTGATACCGCACGAACAAGGGCCCCGCCGACCATTGTCGACGGGGCCCTTTTTCCATTCCGGCCGGGCGGATCAGCCCTTCACGTGGCCAGGGCCATCGCCGCTGAAGGCATCGGCGATCGAACAGGCTGCCGGACCCAGGATCACGATGAACAGCACCGGCAGAATGAACATGATCAGCGGCACGGTCATGATCGCTGGCAGGCGCGCGGCCTTTTCTTCGGCGCGCATCATGCGTTCGTTGCGGAATTCCGCCGACAGCACGCGCAAGGCTGAACTGAGCGGAGTACCGTAGCGTTCGGTCTGGATCATCGTGGTGACAACCCCGCGCACGGAATCGAGATCGACGCGGAAGGCGAAGTTCTCGAACGCTTGGCGCCGTTCAGTCAGGAACGACAGTTCGATTGCGGTCAGGGCGAATTCGTCACCCAGTTCCGGATAGGCGCGGCCCAGTTCGCGGGCGACGCGGTTGAAGGCGGCGTCCACCGTCAGGCCGGCTTCGGCGCAAATCACCAGCAAGTCGAGCGCATCGGGCAGGCCCTTGCGGATCGCGTCGGTGCGCTTCTTCGCGCGGTTGGACAGGAACACTTCGGGGGCCTTGTACCCGGCAATGACCAGGAACGCGAAAGCGCCGAAGCGTTTGAAGCTGCCCCAATCGGGGAAGGTGTCGGTCCAGTACAGCGCCACCACGCCGATGAAGCCGAGCACGATCGGCAGCACCATGCGGGCGAAAATGACCGCCACGGCCAGTTCGCGGTTGCGGAAGCCGGCCACGGCCAGCTTGCGCTGGATCGCCTTGACCTGGCTTTCCTGGAGAACCTTCATGTTCTCCAGCGTGGATTTCATCTTGTCGGTCGTGTCGGTCCGGCGAACCAGACTCTGGCGCTTGCGCCCGCCGCCCAGGATGATGCCGGCCTTCAGTTCCTCGCGCCGGGCATTCAGCGCGCGGACGCGCTTGGCCATCGGATCCTTGACCGTGATCGCGGCGTAAATTGCCAGGAACGTCGCGGCGGCGGCCACGCCGGCCAGGATGGTTCCCAGCAGGATGACGTCGAGGCCGAACAGGGTGGGTCCGGGGGGGGTGGTCATGTCGCTATTCCTTCCCGGATCAGATTTCGAAACTGACCATCTTGGCCATGATAAAGCCGCCGATGCTCATCCACACCAGGCCGCCAAGGCCGGTCACGATCAGGCGTTCGTCGGTGAAGAACCCGCCGACGTAGCCGGGGTTCATCCACATGATCATCAGGAACACGATGAACGGCAGGGAACCCACGATGTAGGCGGAAGCCTTGGATTCCGAGCTCATCGCCCGGATCTTCAGCTTCATCTGTGCCCGCTTGCGCAACACGTCCGAAAGATTGGACAGCGTTTCGGCCAGGTTGCCGCCGGTTTCCCGCTGGATCGCCAGGGTGATGACGAAGAACTGGAATTCCGGCGTGCCCAGCTTGTCCGCGGTCACCTGCAGGGATTCTTCCATCGTCCGGCCGATCTTGATGCGTTCGACCACGGACTTGAATTCCTCGCCCACCGGGCCGGGGACTTCAGTAGCAACCACGCCCAGCGTTTCGGCCACCGGCAGACCTGAACGCAGGCCGCGCACCAGCAGTTCGATCGCATCGGGGAACTTGGCGTTGAAGTTGGACGTCCGCTTCTTGATGAAGTGGTTGACCATGAAATGCGGGATGAAAGCCCCCATGAACGCACCCACGCCGAGCGACAGCATCAAGGCTCCGCTGCGCAGGTACACCAGCATGGCCAGGCCAAGGGCGATGCCCAGCGAGGTGTAGAAATACTGCGACAGGGACCAGCCCTTGCCGGTGCGGTGCAGGCGGACCTGCAGCGCTTCCGTTCGCGATCCGGAGCCGGCCACGCGATGCATCCGCGGTTTGCGCGCGGCGATCGCCTTCTTCAGCTGGGATTCGACCCTGGTGGTGGTGCTTTCGGAATGGCGATAGCGGACCGCTTGCAGCCGCCGCTGGCTTTCCTTGGCAGGCGACTTGCCGGTGATCACCGCATAGCCGAGCACCATTACGGCCATCATGCCGGCTGCGATGAGCAGAAGCTGGATGAAGTTCATATGCTGCCTATGCCCCGGTTATCAGTGCCAATGGCCCGGCGCGGCGCAACAGCGCCGGGCCGGGAACGCAATCATTCCGCTGCCAGCGCGGATTTCGGACTCTTGTCCTTCTTCGCCAGCAGTGCCTTGAAATCGAACTTGCCGAGCAGCGAGGTGCCACCCGCGGCCGCATCGGGCTTGCTGTTGTCGATTTCCGCCGCGCCCTGAACCGACTTGGCCAGGTCGCGCATGACCGATCCTGCCTTGGTGCCGCGATTGGCATCGGCAAAGGTCTGGCCCAGCTTGGCGGCGTTGGCGGCGGCCTTCTGGTCGAACGGGATCATGAAATTGACCTTGCGTTCGATTGAGGCTTCGAAATCAGCCTTGCTGATTTCGGCCACGCCCGGCTGGACCTTGTTGACCACGATCAGCGGCTGTGCGGCCGGCGCGTTGGTTTTCAGCCACGACAGGATGCGGATCGTGTCGCGGGCAGAAGCCAGCGTCAGTTCCGTCACCAGCGTCACCACGTTCACGTCTGCCAGCAGATGCGGGAAGTTGATCAGCATGTTGCGCGGCAGGTCGACCACCGTCATGCGGAACGCCTGGCGGAATTCTTCCTGCAGCTGCACGAAAGCCGAACCATCGGTCATCAGCGGCGAACTGATCGGCGCTTCGGCCGAAAGGATCGCCAGGTTGTCGTTGGCGCGGATCATCGCACGTTCGATGAACAGGCCGTCGATGCGGCTGGGGTTCTCGATCGCATCGGTCAGGCCGCGGCCCGGTTCCAGATCCAGGCACAGCGCGCCGGTCCCGAAGTGAACGTCGAGATCCAGCAGCGCGGTCGGCAGCTTGTGATCCGTGCTGAACAGCCAGGCGAGGGAAGTGGCAATGGTAGAGGCACCAACGCCGCCACGGGTGCCGACCACGGCGGTGGAGATATGGGCCTTGCCCTGTTCCCCTTCGCTGGTGCGCGGGGCGGCAAACACCGCCTGTGCCTGGGCCACGGAATCACGCAGCTGGCTGGCCGAGAGCGGCTTCAGCAGGTAATCGTGGATGCCGCTGGCCATCAGATCGCGGTACAAGCGCACGTCGTTCACCTGGCCGACGGCAATCACCACCGTGCCCGGTTCGCAGACTTCGGCCAGGCCGTTGATGTCATTCAGCGGATCGCCGCTTTCCGACAGGTCGACCATCAGGATCGCCGGGCTGGCCGAAATGGACAGCGACTGGACAGCGTTGCGCAGGCCGCCCTTGTTGCACTTTTCCGGCTGCCAACCCATTTCGATGACTACCGGACGCAGGACGTCGAGCGCGGCTTCGTCGCAGATGAACGCGGCAAAGGGATCGCGATTGCCAAGGTGGCCGGGCTTCCAAGGAGCATTCATGTGTCAGTTCCCCTGGCTGGAGACGGCGGGCAGTCCGCCCTTGCCGGTCGGCGGATTTTCGCGGTAAACCTTGATGGCCTTCGAACCGCTCATGACGGTCGTTTCGCTCGCCCCTTGCGCACCCAGCAGCAGGTGTTCCGGATCGGCGACCATCGCGGCAATGTTGGAATTGACCGAGCAGCCGAAGTTGTCGTTGGTGGCATTTTCCAGGGTGACCGAGAACTGGTCACTCCAGTCCGGGCAGCCGGGCACGCGGGCCTTGCTGCGAGTAACCACGACGCGGATATTGCCCGGGGCAACCTGGCCTTGGGTCAGGGGCGCGCCTTCGCTCAGCAACAGGCCGTGGCGGCCGGCCAGCGTGGCAACGTCTTCACGCACGGCATCGCTGGAATAGGCGGCGTCGATCGCCACCCGGTCACCATAGCCGAGTTCAAGGGTTTCGAACCAGTCGGACAGGCGGGCCTTTTCCGGGATGGACAGCCCACCGGCACCGGCGGCAACGTCGAGCGTGAAGTTGCTGCGATCGATAACCGGCTGGCGCACGCTGTTCAGCGAGCTGTTGACGGGCCCATCACCGGTGCAGGCGGCCATCGTCAGGCCGAGGGAGAGGGCGAAAGCGGCGCGAACCGCGAGTGAACTGCGCTTGTGCATGGCGATCACCTTTCTCAATTGATGCTGAAGCCGGGGGTGGCGGCAGGCGCGGCGCTGGCCGTGCGCTGTTCGCGCGCGGCGGGCTGTTCGCCATTGGCCAGTTCCGGACCGCGCTGGTCGATCAGGCCGACTTCGGGGTTCGGCGCTGCCGGCTGGGCCGGCTGCGGACCGGGCCGCTCGCCGCCCGAATGGCCGCCAACTTCACGTCCCAGCAGCCACTGTTCAAGGGCATTCGGGGCCTGGAACCCGTCGGTCGGCAGGCGGATGTCGGCATCGTTGACCGGGTTCACCAGGTACGGCGTGACCACGATCACCAGTTCGGTCTGGCCCTTGCGGAATTCGGTCGATTTGAACAGCGCGCCCAGGATCGGCAGGTCGCCCGCACCGGGGGCTTTGTCGATCGTGTTCTGGGCATTGTTGCTCAGCAGCCCGGCGATCATGAAGCTCTGGCCGGAACCGAGTTCGATGGTCGTTTCCGCACGGCGGATGGTCAGTGCCGGGATCTGGAAGCCGTTCAGCGTCACTGCGCCCTGGCTGGACAGTTCCGACACTTCCGGCCGCACGCGGATGGAAATGCGGCCGTTGGCCAAAACCGTGGGAGTGTAAGAAAGGCTGACGCCATATTTCTTGTATTCGATGGTCGTGGTGCCGAGACCCTGGCTGAGCGGGATCGGGAATTCGCCACCAGCCAGGAATTCAGCCGATTCACCGGACAGCGCGGTCAGGTTCGGCTGCGACAGCGTGGTGACCAGGCCGTTGCGTTCCGCCAGATCGAGCGCGCCCAGCAGGTCGAGCCCGAGCAGGCTGCCGGCAAAGCCGAGCGTGGTGCCAGGACGGATCTGGGTGATCAGCGAAGCATTGTCCGGCCCGGTGTCGAACGTGCCCAGCGGGCCGCCCGGATTATACTGCGGCGAATAGTCGCGGCCCTGGCCGATGCCGAACTTGAAGCCGCTGGTCGAATCCACGCTGTTGAGGTTAGCACCGAGCGCCCGGGTGACCGAGCGGCTGACTTCGGCAAACCGCACGCGCAGGTTGACCTGCAGCGGAGTGGCCGTCTTCAGGCGGGAGATGACGTTGGTTGATGCACCCATGAAGGCTTGCACCAGGCGTTCGGCTTCGGCCGCGTCTTCCGGCGCGGCGACGATGCCGGTCAGCAGCACGGTGTTGGTGCCCATGGTGGAAACCGCAACCTTCGCATCGGGCATGGCCAGGCTCAGCATCTGGTCGATTCTGTCGAGGTTGGAGCCGACGCGGATGTTGGCGGACCAGATCACGTCACCAGCAGAGTTGCTGGCATAAACAGTGGTTTCGCCTGCGGACTTGGCAAAGACATACAGCTGGCGCTGGCTCTTTACCTGGACGTCGGCCACGGCTTCGTTAGCGACAAAGATGTCGGCCATCGCGCCGGGTACGGCGATCAGCTGGCCCCGGCCGATCGACAGGGCAATGTCCTGTTGCGGGCGGATGACAGCCTGGGCCTGGGCCGGGCCGGCCGGAACCGCGGTCAGCGGGGCCAGGGCGCAGGCCAGCGTCAGCGCGGTCTTGGTGATGCTGCGATGCATAATGCGATTCCCCCGGATGAAGGCGGCGGGTGAGAAGGTGCCGGTCATGGTCACTTGCCTGCCGTTTCTTCGGTCGTGTTCTTGCCACGGGTGACGCGCACCACGGGGCCGGAACGGATGACAGGTGCGCTCTGCGAACCACCGCCTTGCGGCATGGACATGGCGGGTGCCGAAGGGCCTGCCGACTGCATCGTTGCAGTCGGGCCGCTGCGCGGCGCGCTGGTACGCTGGAACCGGGACACGTCGCCACCGGTCACGAAGGTGTTGGTGCCTTCCTGCGGGCCGGTCATGACCTGGCGCAGCAGACGTTCTTCCTCGGCGCGGCTGGCGCCGGCGGGCAGGTCCACCGCACCCGACGCGATGGCGCGTTCCAGATCGGTCTGGTTGTCGGCGATCGAGCGCAGCGACAGGCTGAGCGTGCCGATGGTCTGGGCGACGGCGATCTTTTCAGCGATCTTCGGGGTCACTTCCAGCGTCACGGTGCGGAAGGCGCGGACCACGGTCTTGCCATCTTCGCTGGTGGTCGATTCAGTCGACTGGTCAGTGGCCAGCACGCGCAGGTTGCGCAGGATGGTTTCGGTCGCTTTCAGCGCTGCGCCACCATCGGTGCCGGAAACCGACTGGGTCAGCATCAGGTCCACCCGGTCGCCCGGGAAGATGAAGCCGCCGACGCCGGTCTTGGCCGACACCGGCACGGTGATGGCGCGCATCCCCGGGCCAAGCGCCGCCGCCAGGAAACCGCGATCGCCCGGGGCGACCAGCGAACCTTGCGTGACCGGTTCCCCGGCAGTGATCTGGTTGCGCACCACGGTGCCCAGCAGTTTGGCCATGTCGGCCTCGCCGTCGATGAAGTAGGCGTCCTGGACCATTTCCTGCGGCCACAGCTGGTAAGCCACGGCATCAGCAGTGATGATGGTGCCAATCGGCAGCGCGCGCTTGGCGACCAGCACCTTGGGGCCGGTCGGCACCGCGGGTGCGGCTTCAGCCTGCGGGGCTGCTGCACCGGCGAACATACTCCGCGCAATCAGGGCCGTGCCGATCGCAACGATCAGCGCCCCCAGCAGCAGAACCAGTTTTTTCCTGTCCATGGTGCGATCAAGCCCCCTCAAAGGTCCAAGCAGTAAGATTGCGGATGGATACCCATCCAATGGTTAAAATCGGGTTCACCCCATCACCGCCGGGTGGGTGGCGGGGAGATATTCAGTGCCGATGATCCACAGGCCGGCCACCGCAATGGCGACGCCATAGGGAATGGCCAGCCGGTCCCGGCGGCGCTTCATGATGTGCCAGGCGCCGAACACCACGGTCAGGACCCCGCCCAGCAGGGACATCATGATGATCAGTTTCAGGAACAGCATCGGCTGGATCCACAGCGCTAGGGCCGTGAGCAGTTTGACATCGCCGCCACCCATGGCCCGCATTGCGAACAGGGCAGCGCAAAAGGCGAAGGTGGCCAGGGCAACACCGAACTGCAGGGCCACACCGGGCCACAGGTCCAGGCCGCTGGCCCACCAGAAAGCGGGAGCCGCCAGGGCAATCCCGGCGTTCAGCCAGTTGCCGATCTTGCGGCTGCGCAAATCGGTAAAGGCTGCAACAAGCAGAGCGATTGCCAATGCAACAAGCAGTCCATACCTGATCGGATCGTCCAGCATCATAGCCCCCTGGGTCTTCAAGGGCCTTGCTAGCGGGCATGACTTACCAAATAGTAACCAAGCGCAGGAGGCCGGTATTAGCCAACATCGGGAGCAGGGTGCCATGGCACCGGCGCAAGGCTTTCGGGACATCCCCGGGGATGCGCGGGAAAGCTGGTGGCATGCGCCCGACGGGCAGGCGATCCGTCGCCTCGACTGGGCCCCGCCCGAGGGCCTGCCGCGCGGATCCATCCTGTTCATGCCGGGGCGCGGCGATCCTTATGAAAAGTACCTCGCCAGTTTCGAACATTGGCGTCAGCAGGGCTGGCAGGTGACGGCAGCGGACTGGCGCGGGCAGGCCGGATCGGGCCGGCTGGGGCAGGATGCCACGACTGGCCATGTCGACGATTTCGAGCTGTGGCTGCAAGATCTTGCCGCTTTCTGGCAAGGCTGGGCGGCAGGGCGGCAGAACCCGCTGGTGCTGGCCGGCCATTCGATGGGCGGCCACCTGGTACTGCGAACAGCGGCCGAACAACTTCTGCACCCGGCACCCGCTGCCCTGGTGCTGAGCGCGCCGATGCTGGACGTTCTGCCCGAAGCCGTGCCGCCTG
>JBARAF010000351.1:0-5157 GCA_049791695.1 Croceibacterium sp. | reverse complement strand
CGCGATACCTGTTCCATGACCGGCCAGAATATCCGCCCCTGCTGCGCGAAATCGACGGCGCGCCGCCGATCCTGACCGTACGCGGCGATGCTGGCTTGGCCCAGCGGTCCTGTGTGGCGATGGTTGGCGCGCGCAACGCCAGCGCGGCGGCGGTCAAGCTGGCCCGCGATTTCGCATTGGCCCTGGCGGAAGATGGCTTCGTCGTGGTGTCCGGACTTGCGCGGGGAATCGACGGCGCGGCCCACGAAGGGGCGATTGCTGCCACCATCGGCGTGATCGCCAGCGGGATCGACATCGCCTATCCACCGCAGCATCGGGCCCTGCAGGACCGGATTGCGGAACAGGGATTGCTGGTGGCGGAACAGCCCCCCGGCACCGAACCGCGCGGCAGCCACTTTCCCAGCCGCAACCGCATCATCGCCGGCCTCGCCCTCGGCACACTGGTGGTGGAAGCCGCACCCAAGAGCGGATCGCTGATCACCGCGCGGCTGGCGGGGGAGGCGGGGCGCGAGGTGATGGCGATCCCCGGCAGCCCGCTGGACGCCCGCAGTCACGGCTGCAACCAGCTGATCCGTGATGGCGCGGTGCTGGTACAGGCGCCGGAAGACGTGGCCGAACTGCTGCGCGGCTTCACCGGCACCCCGCGCTCCACCTTCCGCGAAGCTGCGGCAGCCTACAACCACGCCCCGGACGATCTGGCCGAAGCTGAACCTGCGGACATCGCCGGCCTGCTGACCACCGCACCGGTGCCGGTGGACGAACTGATCCGCCAAAGCGGGGCGGGCGCGGGCGCCGTGCAGATGGCGCTGCTGGAACTTGAAATCAGCGGCCGGCTGGTGCGCCATGCCGGTGGGCGGGTGAGTTTGGCTTAGCCAATTGAGGAACCGAAGGAATGGCTGGAGAAGAATTGAATGCGAGCGCCCTGGTGAACAGGACGATCGCGCTCCTGCGTTCGTGCCCGGTCCCGACAGCGCTCTACGTGCTGGGAATTGGCGGCCTCGACCTGTTAACAGACATCGCGGATAGCAGTTTTGCATTCGGAATGATGCTCGCGGGGATATTTGGTAGCTACCTGCTCACCCGTTCGATCCTGTCCGCTGCCGGATTTCAGGTTCAGGAAAAGTACGTGATCGGTGCCTTTTTCGGCGTTGGCTTCCTTTCCGGTCTTGGCATTCTGTTCGGGTTTTTGTTTCTGATTATCCCGGGGGTGATCCTGTGGGTGCGCTGGCTGCCTGCTTACGGCATCCTGGTGGCAGAGGAGACGAGCGCGATTGAGGCGCTGAATGCGAGTTGGCAAAGGACTTACGGCAATTTCTGGCCGCTGTTTGCCGCATCCGCAGTCTATGCGGCTTTCCTGCTTTTCGCTGTTCTCATTTACGGATCGCCGGACATTTTCCCGGAAGTGCCAAGAATGCTTGCGCTCGTCGTGGGCAATTTTCTGGTCGGATTGAGCGGTGCCATTGGAGTGGCTTTCGGGATTGCTTCTTATTTGCTGCTCGGGCCGCAGGGACCTGACGGCTTGGAGCAAGTGTTCGCCTGATCGCCACCAGCGCTTGACGAACCCTGCCAAATCTCCCCACCCTCGCGCACACGTATACGTGAGGAACGATCTTACCCGTCATGCAGCTTGTCATCGTCGAATCCCCCGCCAAGGCAAAGACCATCGAGAAGTATCTCGGCAAGGACTACAAGGTTCTCGCCAGTTATGGCCACGTCCGCGACCTGCCGCCCAAGGATGGCTCTGTGCGTCCGGACGAGCAATTCGCGATGGATTGGGAGGTCTATGCCGACAAGCGCAACCGCGATCAGGTCAAGGCGATTGCCGATGCGGCCAAGAAGGCTGACCGCCTGATCCTCGCCACTGACCCTGATCGCGAAGGGGAAGCGATCAGCTGGCACGTGCTGGAACTGCTAAAGAACCGCAAGGCGGTGCCGAAGGAGGTGGAGCGGGTCACCTTCAACGCCATCACCAAGCAGGCGGTGACCGAAGCGATGGCCAAGCCGCGCGGGCTGGATACGGACCTGATCGACGCTTACCTCGCCCGCCGGGCGCTGGATTACCTGTTCGGCTTTACCCTGTCGCCGGTGCTGTGGCGCAAGTTGCCCGGCGCCAAGAGCGCGGGCCGTGTGCAGTCGGTCGCGCTGCGCCTGATTGTCGAGCGGGAACGCGAGATCGAAGCGTTCAAGGCGCAGGAATACTGGTCTGTCACCGCCAAGCTGGAACAGGATGGGACCACCTTCGATGCGCGGCTGGTCACGTTTGACGGGCAGAAGATCGACCGCCTGACGATTGGCGACGCGGGCACGGCCGACCGGGCCAAGGCCGCCGTGGAATCGGGCCGGTTCACGGTCGAGGAGGTCGAAACCAAACCGCTGAAGCGCAATCCTGCCCCGCCGTTCACCACCAGCACCCTGCAACAGGAAGCGGCGCGCAAGCTCGGCTATTCCGCCAGCCACACCATGCGGCTGGCGCAGAATTTGTACGAAGCGGGCGCCATCACCTATATGCGGACCGACGGCGTGCAGATGGACGGCAGCGCCATCAGCGCCTGCCGCCGCGCGATAACCGAACGCTATGACGGGCACTATCTGCCTGAAAAGCCGCGAATGTATCAGACCAAGGCGAAGAACGCGCAGGAAGCGCACGAAGCCATCCGCCCGACCGATTTCAGCCGCGACCGCGCTGGTTCGGGGGACGAAGGCAAGCTGTACGACCTGATTTTCAAGCGGGCCATGGCCAGCCAGATGGCCGCCGCCAGCCTTGAACGCACCACGGTGACCCTTCGCGAACCTACCGGCCGGCATGAACTGCGCGCCACCGGGCAGGTGGTGAAGTTCCCCGGCTTCATGGCCGTCTATCAGGAAAGCTTCGACGCCAAGGCAGAGGACGACGAAGACGGTTCGCTGCTGCCGGTCATGCGCAAGGGGGACAGCCCGGCGAAGAAGGGCGTGGAGGCCCTGCAGCATTTCACCCAGCCGCCGGCGCGCTTTTCTGAAGCCAGCCTGGTCAAGCGGATGGAAGAACTGGGCATTGGCCGCCCGTCCACCTATGCCTCCACCATCCAGACCCTGCGTGACCGCGAATATGTGCGGATGGAGAAAAACCGTTTCTTCGCAGAGGATTCCGGCCGATTGTTGACGGCGTTTCTGGAACGGTTCTTCTCGCGTTATGTCGGGTTCGACTTCACGGCGGAAATGGAAGAGGAACTGGACGACGTGTCCGGCGGGCGCGCCGAATACAAGGCGCTGCTCGAAGCCTTCTGGCGTGATTTCAAGCCGAAGAGCGACGAGGTGATGGAGCAGAAGCCTTCGGAAGTGACCGAGGCGCTGGACCTGTTCCTGTCCGATTACCTGTTCCCGCCGCAGGCCGATGGCGGCGATCCGCGAGCCTGCCCGAAGTGCCTCGCCGAAGCCCGCGAGGGTGGCCGGCTGTCGCTGCGCGGTGGCCGCTTTGGGGCTTTCATCGCCTGTTCCAATTATCCGGAATGCAATTTCCGCCGCAAGTTCGGGCAGCCCGGTGCCGATGGCGGCAGCGATGATGAAAGCATGGGCCAGGATCCGGTGACCGGCCTGGAAGTGCAGCGCAAGGTTGGCCGGTTCGGCCCCTACATCCAGTTGGGCGATGGCAAGGAAGCCAAGCGCGCTTCCATTCCCAAGGATCTGCCGGACTTTGACCTGGACTGGGCACTGAAGCTGCTTTCGCTGCCGCGTGAAATCGGCCTGCATCCGGAAAGCGGGAATGTTATCACTGCTTCTATCGGGCGTTACGGCCCTTACCTCGCACACGATGGCAAGTATGCGAAGCTGGCGGGTACCCGCGACGTGTTCGAAACCGGGATGAACGCGGCCGTCACGCTGCTGGCCGAAGCCTCCAATCGCGGCCCCGGTGCCGGGCGGGCCAAGGCTGAACCAATCCAGTCCTTCCCGGCCCATCCGGTCAGTGGCGGTGAAATGAAGGTGATGCCGGGCCGTTACGGCCCCTATGTCACCGACGGCACCAACAATGCGACCATTCCCAAGGACATCAAGCCTGAAGACCTGACCGAAGCGCAGGCGATCGCCCTGATCGACGCCCGCATCGCCAAGGGCCCGCCGGTGAAGAAGAAGGGCGCGCGCAAGGCTCCGGCCAAGAAGGCAGCAGCGAAGAAGCCGGCCGCGAAGAAGGCGCCTGCGAAAAAGGCGGCGGCCAAGAAGCCTGCTGCCAGGAAGGCGGCGGTGGCGGAATAATGGCCGAGAAATTTGAAAAGCACCGTCAGCCCTGGAGATCCGAGGAAGTGGCCAAGCTGCGCACCCTGGCCTCCAAGAGCAAAGGGTTGAAGGAAATCGCCAAGGCGCTGTCCCGTACCGAGGAATCGACCAAGGAACGGGCCAAGATCGACGGAATCGAGATCGCGAAGAAGCGTTGAGCGAAAGGTGACTCGCCGTTTGGGAACAATCTGCATCATGGGCGTTATGCCGCCATGCTGAATGATGGCGCACCGTCCGCCGGGGCCGACGGCCTGCCAATTCCGCGCCGTATCTGGGCGATTGCAGCGATCAGTTTCGGCACCGCGTTGCTGGTGCTGGACGGGGCGATTGCCAATGTCGCGCTGCCCACCATCGCCCGCGATATCGGGGTGGATAATGCCGCCGTCACCAATGTCGTCACCGTTTACCAGCTGGTGCTGGTGATGGTGCTGTTGCCCTTTGCCAGCGTGGGGGACCGGATCGGCCACCGCACGCTGTACCAGTGGGGGCAACTGCTGTTTATGCTGGCGAGCGCGCTGTGCCTGTTTGCCACCAACCTGCCGGTGCTGCTGGCCCTGCGTGCGGTCCAGGCAGTGGGCGCGGGCATGGCGCTCAGCGTATCGGCGGCAATGGTGCGGCAGATTTACCCGGCGGCGCGGCTGGGGACGGGGATGGGCGTCAACAGCGTGATCGTGGCCTCGTCTGCCGCGATGGCCCCCACACTGGGCGGATACATCGTTGGCCATGCACCGTGGCAATGGGTGTTCGTGGCCGCAGCCCCGCTGGCGGTCGTCTCGCTGCTGCTGGGCCGTGCTTTGCCCGAACCCAAACCGATGGACCGCAAGCCGGAATGGATCAGCGGCGTGTGGAGCGCGCTGACAATGCTGCTGCTGATTGGCGGGCTGCAAGTGGCCACCCACGGCACCGGAC
>JBARAF010000350.1:0-1621 GCA_049791695.1 Croceibacterium sp. | reverse complement strand
GGCGTGGACGCAGCAGTAATCGAATTCGATCCCCTGCCCGATCCGGTTAGGCCCGCCGCCCAGGATGACCACCTTCTTGCGGTCGCTCGGCCAGGCTTCGTTCTCCGCTTCGCCGAAGCTCGGGGCTTCGTAGGTGGAGTACATATAGGGCGTGATCGCCTCGAATTCGGCAGCGCAGCTGTCGATCCGCTTGAACACCGGCAGCACGCCGAGCCGTTCGCGCAGTGCGCGGACTTCGTCCTCGCTGGTCGCGCCGGCCATCGCCCGCAGCGCATCGTGCAGCAGGCCGGACCGCTTGGCCTGGGTTTCCCCCAGCCCGCCGGCCACGCCAACCGAGCGCACGGCCAGCGTCGCCAGCCGCTTGTCGGAAAAGCCCATTGCCTTCAGCCGGCGCAGCGAGGCCGCATCGTTCGGCAGGCCGTCAGCCATGATCTTGGCTTCTTCGGCGATGATCTCTTCAATATGGCGCAGGAACCATGGATCGTAATGGGTGATCGCCTGTATCTGCTCGACCGTGAAGCCTTCGCGGAAGGCCTGGGCCACCTGCAACAGCCGGTCGGGCGTGGCGACGCTGATGGCGGCGGTGATCTGGTCACGCGTGGCGCCTTCCAGCTCCACCACGCGGTTGAACCCGTCCAGCCCCGTTTCCAGCCCGCGCAGGGCCTTCTGCAACGATTCCTTGATGTTGCGGCCGATCGCCATCACTTCGCCGACGCTCTTCATCGCGGTCGACAGGGTCTGCGACGAGCCCTTGAACTTCTCGAACGCAAAACGCGGGATCTTGGTGACGACGTAATCGATCGTCGGTTCGAAACTGGCCGGGGTCGCGCCGGTGATTTCGTTGGTGATTTCGTCCAGCGTGTAACCCACCGCCAGCTTCGCCGCGACGCGCGCGATGGGGAAGCCGGTGGCCTTGGAGGCGAGCGCCGATGACCGCGACACGCGCGGGTTCATCTCGATAACGATGAGGCGGCCATCCTTCGGATTGACTGCGAACTGGACGTTCGAACCGCCTGTTTCCACGCCAATTTCGCGCAGACACGCGATGCTGGCGTTGCGCATGATCTGGTATTCCTTGTCCGTCAGCGTCAATGCCGGGGCCACGGTGATGGAATCGCCAGTATGCACGCCCATCGGGTCGACGTTTTCAATCGAACAGATGATGATGCAGTTGTCGTTGCGGTCGCGCACGACCTCCATTTCATATTCTTTCCAGCCGAGGAGCGATTCCTCGATCAGGACTTCGGTCGTCGGGCTGGCATCGAGGCCGCCGCGCACGATCGCTTCGAATTCCGCCTTGTTATAGGCAATGCCGCCGCCGGTGCCGCCCATGGTGAAGCTGGGGCGGATGATGCTGGGCAGGCCGGTGCGTTCCAGGATGGCAAAGGCCTCGTCCACGGTGTGCGCAGTGCCGCTGCGGGCGCTTTCCAGCCCGATCTTGGTCATCGCATCGCGGAACCGCATCCGGTTTTCCGCCTTGTCGATCACGTCGGCATTGGCCCCGATCATCTCCACGCCGTACTTCGCCAGCGTGCCATCGGCGTCCAGCGCCAGCGCGCAGTTGAGCGCGGTCTGCCCGCCCATCGTCGGCAGCAGCGCATCGGGCCGCTCCTTCTCGATG
>JBARAF010000349.1:0-11901 GCA_049791695.1 Croceibacterium sp. | reverse complement strand
CCAGGAACCGGTCGGGCCGGTGATGGTGCCGGAATCGGTCAGGCCCTGCGGGTCCGCAATGGTCGGGCAGCCCGGAGCAGCCGTCACCAGGGTGGAGGTCGGCGTCGGGCTCGGAGTCGGGGCGGGGGCCGCCGGGTTGTTGATGGTGATGTTGCCGTTGGAGCCGAGATTGGCGAGGTCTTCGGGGCCGCATGCGGCCAGCGCCAGCACACTGCAGCCAAGGACAAGCGAGCGGGAAATTTTGGTCACGGTGTACGGTCCCCTCAAAAACCGGAGAATCAAGAATGCGATCGGGTTCGACGCAACTCGGGCAGCTAAGGCCGACTCGTGACAGTTTTTTGGCAAGATTATGCTTTTGGGACAGAAGGCGAATTATGTCCGAGATGTGACATTCACCCAATCAGTTGGGTCACCCGATGTTTCAGTTTTATGACTATGTTGCATTTTTATTGCAGAGCAGGATGGGGCGGAGCAGTCTGCCACCATAAACGAAGGAGGAATGCCATGATTGTCTTTGCTTTGTCCGCTCTTGTCCTTGCAAACCAGGTTGCGGTGGCCGCCCCGCAGCCGCTTCCGCAGCAGGCGGCAACCCAGCAGGTGGCCCCGCAGCAGCCGGTCCAGTCCATCGAAACGAAGGAAGTTGCCTACAGCGACCTGACCGAAGGCCGCACCGACCGCGCCATTGCGACGTTGCAGGAACAGCTGGCTGTTGATCCGAATGATCCGGCCGTGCTGATCAACCTCGGCAGTGCCTATGCCCAGCGCGGTGACCGTGCCCGCGCCGACCAGGCCTATCGCGCCGCCATGGCCAGCAGCACCCGCTACAGCGTGGAACTGGCCGACGGCAGCTGGATCGATTCCCGCCAGGCCGCGCGCATTGCCTTGCTGCGGCTGGAACGGGCGCAAACGGCCCTGCTCGACTGACACCAGATTGCCGAAGATAGCCCCGGGCCTGACAACCGGGGCTGCTGGCATCGCGCAAACGCGCAACTTCCGGCCTGGGCGCACCCTCCGCCCGGGCCGGAACATATCTGAATCCTGTCACGCCTCTGTCATTTCCGCTAAGCATTGCCGCCATAGTTGGAGGGTCAGAATGATTCTGCGTGTGGTTTCCAATGTCGGGTGCCTGATGGCGGCTGCGCTTTGCGCTGGCCCTGCCTGTGCCGACGTGCTGGAAATCGGCGGCGATGGTGAAGCCCGCTGGATTGCCGGGCCGCTTTCCCTGTCCGTGGAAGCTCTCTCCACCCCCACCGAAGAAGCTGCCCTGATGGGCGAAGTCCCGGCCGAACTGGCCGCCATTCCTGACAGCGTGATCGCCAACCTGGCGGCGCAGGCGGGCCTGGTGCCGCAAGCCTATGTCGCCAAGGTGCATGAACTGGCTGCCCGGTTCGACCTCTCCCCCACCCTGATCGAAGCGCTGGTGTGGCAGGAAAGCCGCTGGCGGGCCAACGCCGTATCGCCAGTCGGCGCGCAGGGGCTGGCCCAGCTGATGCCGGGCACCGCGCGCGAACTGGGGGTCGATCCGGCCGATCCGTTCGCCAACCTGGAAGGTGGTGCGCGGTACCTGCGTGCGCAGATGGACCGGTTCGACGGTGACCTGGAAAAGGCACTGGCCGCCTATAACGCCGGCCCCGGCCGCGTGGCTCGCGCCAATGGCGTGCCTGCCATCCGTGAAACCCAATTGTATGTGGCCGCCATCATGGGCCGGCTGTCCAACCATTCCCGGAGTCCGAATTGATGCGTTTCCTTACCCGTCTGGCCGACGCTGCCGCCCTGATTGCCCCCGCCGCCGCGCAGGCGCAGGATCCGCAGGGGTCAGGCCCGATCGTGGCCGCGCTCGGCTGGTTGCAGGGCACGCTGCTGGGCAATGTCGCCACTGCCGTGGCGGTGATGGCCGTGGCCGCAATCGGCTTCATGATGCTGACCGGGCGGATGAACTGGCGTTTCGGCGCCACGGTGATCATCGGCCTGTTCATCCTGTTCGGTGCCGGCACGATCGTGGCGGGCATCCAGTCCGCTGCGGCCGTGGGCTGAGGTCGGGGCGATGCAACTGGTCCGCCATCCTGTCCACCGGGCGCTGACACGGCCGCAGATGTTTGCCGGCGTGACCTACAACTACTTCATCGTGAACGGTCTGGTGACGACCGAGGCTTTCCTGATCCTGAAAAGCCTGTGGATCCTGCCGATCCCGTTCATCATCCACGCGATCGGGTATTTCGCGTGCTTGCGTGAACCGCGTATCTTTGACCTGTGGATCACCAAGGTCAGCAAATGTCCCCGCGTGAAGAACTGGAAGCGCTGGGGCTGTAACAGCTACGCCGCCTGACGGGGCGGAAGGGAGCGACGACATGAGTAACAAGTGGCTGGGTGCCGCCGCATGGAGCGCTCGCGAAGCGCACGCCGGCGATCGCCTGCCCTATGCGCGGCTGGTGGATGAAAACACGCTGCTGCTGCGCGATGGTTCGCTGATGGCCGCGCTGCAGGTGCCCGGCCTGCTGTTCGAAACCGAAGATACCGACGCGCTGAACGCCCATGCGGCAACGCGTGAGGTGATGCTGCGGTCGAACCTGGATGCCCGGTTCGTGATGATGCACCACGTCATCCGCCGCCGTGTGTCGGTGGAACTGGCCGCCACGTTTGATGATCCGCTGGCCGCCCATATCGACCGTCGCTGGCGCGAAAAACTGTCGAGCGGCTCGCTGTTCGTCAACGACCAGTTCGTCACCCTGGTGCGCCGCCCGGCGCGCGGCAAGGCGGGCCTGGCGGAACGGGTTTCCAAGATGCTGCGCCGCCGCGGGGCTGAAGGGCTGGAAGCCGATGCCAAGGACCTGCGCAGCTTGCGCGCTGCGGTACAGGCGCTGTCCGCATCGCTGGGCGATTACGGCGCGCAGCCGCTGGGCGATTACACCGGCGCCAGCGGGGCGACCAACAACGAACTGCTGGAACTGCTGAGCGCGCTGTACAACGGCGAAATGCGCCCGGTCCGCCGCCCGGATGACGCGACCGACGTGGGCCGCATGATCCCCTATCGCCGGGCCAGCTTTGGCCTGGACGCAATGGAACTGCGCGGGGCCGCCGGGTCCGATTTCGCGGCCATGATCAGCCTGAAGGATTACCCGGACGCGACCTCGCCCGGCTTGCTCGACGGGATGCTGCGCCTGCCATACGAAATGGTGGTCAGCGAAAGCTTTGCCCCCAGTGAACGACAGACCGCGCGCGAACGGATCGACCTCGCCATCCGCCGCTTGCGCAGTGCGGACGAAGAAGCGATGGCCGAACGCGCCGAAATGCTGGCCGCGCGTGACAACCTTGGCAGTGGCTCGGTCGCCTTCGGGGACCATCACCTGACCGTACTGGTGCGCGAAAACGATCTGGCCCGGCTGGACGATGCCGCCGCCACCGTCGCTGCCACCCTGGCCGATACGGGCGCAATCGCGGTGCGCGAAGATACCAACCTGGAACCGGCTTTCTGGGGCCAGTTCCCCGGCAACGAGGCCTTCCTGGTCCGCCGCGCGCTGATTTCCACCGCCAACATGGCCGCGTTCGGTAGCTTCCACGGGTTCGCCCTTGGGCAAGCAGAAGGCAACCACTGGGGCGATGCGGTGACCTTGCTGGAAACGACCAGCTCCACCCCGTTCTTCTTCAATTTCCACCATGGCGACCTGGGCAATTTCTCGGTCATCGGCCCGTCGGGTTCGGGCAAGACAGTGGTGATGAATTTCCTCGCCGCGCAGGCGCAGAAGTTCCAGCCGCGCACGATCCTGTTCGACAAGGATCGCGGGGCGGAACTGTTCATTCGCGGGATCGGCGGCACTTATGACCGTATCCGCGCAGGCGAACCGAGCGGGTTCAACCCGTTGTCCCTGCCGGATAACGCCACCAACCGCGCGTTCCTGCGTGACTGGCTGGGCGTGCTGCTGAAGGCCACCGGGCCGGAAGAACTGGCGACCATTTCCGGCGCGGTCGATGCGGCCTATGCCAACGATCCCAGCTTGCGCCGCCTGCGCTTCTTCCGCGAGCTGCTGTCGGGCGCGCGCCGTCCGCAGCCGGGGGACCTGGCCGACCGGCTGGCCCCGTGGATCGAGGATGGCGAGCATGGCTGGCTGTTCGACAATGCGGCCGACCAGCTGGACCTGAGCACCCGCGTCATGGGCTTTGACATGACCGCGCTGCTGGAAAACCCCCGGTTGCGCACGCCGACCATGATGTACCTGTTCCACCGGATCGAAGAACGGCTGGACGGACACCCGACGATGATCCTGATCGACGAAGGGTGGAAGGCGCTGGACGACGAGGTGTTCGCCGCGCGCATTCGCGACTGGCTGAAGACGCTGCGGAAACGCAACGCGCTGGTCGGGTTTGCTACCCAATCTGCCCGCGATGCCCTGGACAGCCGCATTGCCACCGCGCTGGTGGAACAGACCGCCACCATGGTGTTCATGCCCAATGCCCGCGCCCGCGCCGAAGATTACTGCGAAGGCTTCGGCCTGACGGAGCACGAATTGGCCCTGATCCGCAGCCTGCCCGCCCACAGCCGCTGCTTCCTGGTGCGCCAGCCCGATGCATCGGTGGTGGTGCGGCTGGACCTGTCGAATGCGCCGGAAGTGCTGACCATCCTGTCCGGCCGCGAAAACGCGGTGCGCAAGCTGGACCTGCTGCGCGAATCCGTGGGTGACAGCCCGGCGCAGTGGTACCCGCCGCTGACCGGCCGCGCCTGGCCCGGTTCCCCTGATGCCGAAGCCGAAACCGGCTTTGCCACCTGGGAAGCGGCAGAGTGAGGTCCGCCACCTGCCAGCAGGCGGTGGACGCCGTCGGCAGCGGCGTTGCCGCCAGCCTGCAAGGCGTCGATTGCGCGGCCAGCGCAATGGCGCAGATGGCGTTCGGCCGCCTGTTCGGCACCGATGGCGCGCTGATGCCAGCGCTGACCATCATGCTGACGCTGTATGTCGCATTCTTCGCCTTTTCGCTGATCACCGGGCGCGGCACGCTGGGCATTTCCGCGCTGACGCCGAAAATGCTGACCCTGGGTCTGGTGCTGACTTTCGCCACCAGTTGGGTCGCCTTCCAGAGCGTGGTGTGGAACCTGGCCGTCGGCGCGCCCGATTACCTCGCCTCGCTGATTATCGGCGGGGATGGATCGTCCACCCAGGTCTTCGCGCAGAAGATCGACGTGGTCTTTGCCGCGCTGATCCAGTCTTCCGGCCAGACCGTGGCGGAAGGGGCGCAATCGACCTTTTCCCCTCCCGGCCTGTTGTGGCTGGGCGGCACGCTGTTGCTGCTGGGTACCGCCGGGCTGCTGGCGACCTGCAAGATCGCGATGAGCGTGCTGCTGGGCCTGGGCCCGGTGTTCATCGTGATGGCCATGTTCAAAAGCACGCGCGGCCTGTTCACCGGCTGGCTGAAAGGGCTGGTGATGCTGGCGATTGCTCCACTGTTCGCGGTGCTTGGCGGATCGCTGATGCTGGAACTGGCGGTGCCGGTGCTGTCCGCCCTGGCGCAGAACCCCGGCCAGATCGATCCGCGCGCGGCGATGGCGTTCTTCATGATCGGCGCGGTCCATGCGGCGCTGATGATCATGGTGCTGAAGGTGGCCGGGACGATGGTGCAGGGCTGGACCGTGTTCGGCCTGACCGACAGCACCAGCGACAAGGACCGCGATGACAGCGCCTGGGCCGCCCGCTCGCAAGCCGCCGCTTCCATGGCTGTTGCTGCGCGTGCTGACGGGATGCAGCAAGCCGCCGCCCCCGCTCCATCGCGCCAGATCCGCGTCAGCGCCAGCGCGCCTGCAGCCGCCAATGATGCAGGCGCCAATGATGCAGGCGCCAGCGCCGCCGCCGTCCTCCGCCGGGAAACCCAGGTGGTGACCGGTGGCGGCATGGCCGTTGGCCAGTCCGTTTCCGCCGTATCCCGCGCCAAGGGCATCGGCAGTCGTTTCCGCGCGCCGCAACCGGCCCAGTCCGCCCGCGCGCCCCGTTCCCCGGAGAAGACCCGATGACCCGCGTCCTGCTGGCCGCCGCCCTGCTGGCTGCCACGGCCCTGCCCGCCATGCCCGCCCATGCCGACCAGCGCCTGGTCCAGAGGCTGTACAGCCCCGCCGAAGTCGTGCGGATCGAAGGCCGCGCCAATGTGCAGGCGACGATCCAGTTTGCTGAAGACGAAACGATCGAAAACGTCGCCATCGGCGACAGCCAGAAATGGCAGGTAACCCCGAACAAGCGGGCCAACCTGCTGTTCGTCAAGCCGCTGTCGGACCGTGCCAGCACCAATATGACCGTGGTCACCAACAAGCGGACTTATCTGTTCGACCTGATCGCCAGCCCGGCCAACCGCAATCCGCTCTACGTGCTGTCCTTCACCTATCCCAAGGAAGCGCCGTCGGCCGCACTGGCCGAAGGCGGCACCGGGGCCCTGCCCGATGCGCCGACTGCAGACGAACTGGCCGTGTCGACCGATCCGCGCGCGGTGGTTGATCCGGCAGATCTCAATTTCGCCTGGACGCCGAAAGGCGATGCCAAGCTGCTGCCGCAGCGGATCTATGATGATGGCGATGCCACATACATGACCTGGCTGGCGGAAACCCCGCTGCCGGCGATCCTGATCAAGGATGCGCAGGGGACCGAAGGCCCGGTGAACTATGCCGTGCGCGGCGACGTGATCGTGCTGGAAGGGGTCCCGCGCGAAGTGGTCTTGCGCGCTGGCAAGGACAGCGCCGTGCTGACCAACAATGGCCCGGTGCGCCCGCCCCGCGCCACGGTGACGGCGCAGGCCGCCCCCCCACATCCGCAGAGGTGAAGTGACATGAAGCTTGCAATGCGCTTGCCCGCCAAGAACCTGCGTGCCCAGAATGACGCCGATCCCCGGGATGAAGCGCCCGCGGAAGTGATCGACCTGGCCAGCCGCACTGCCTACCCGGTGGTGGGCGCGCGCAAGGGCCGGTCTGATGCGCTGGGCCTCGCCGCCGGGATCGGCTTTGTCACCCTGCTGGGCGCGGCCACGTTGTGGGGCCTGAACGCCAGCCGCATGGATGATCAGGGCGCGCCTGCCGCCAATGGCCAACCCGCCGTGCCTGCGGCTCCCGCGGCAGCTGTCCCGGCCCCGGCCCCACAAGTGGTGCCCGGCGTGCCGACTGCGCCGCAGCCCAACCCGGCCCCGCAGCCGGTGCTGGCCATGCCGCCTGCCGTGGCATCCGCCCCCGCTGCCAATCCCTATGCTTCCGCAACGCTGGTGTTCGATGGCAGCGCCCCGCTGGCCGGGCTGACTGCGCCTGTTGCCGCCGCCAATCCTGCCGGAGCAGGCACTGCAGCCGGTGGCAGCGGTGCGGCCGATTTCGCCAGCCGCGTGGGCGGCGTGGGCGGCGGCCCCGCCGTGGCCCGCAGCGACATCGAACCCAAGACTACCGTCACGCAAGGGACCATGATCCCGGCAGTGCTGGAAACGGCGATCAACACCGACGTGCCCGGGTATGTCCGCGCACTGGTCAGCCAGGACGTGCGCAGTTTCGACGGCACCCGCGTGCTGATCCCGCGCTCCAGCCGCCTGATCGGGCAGTACCAGTCCGGCCTGCAGGCCGGGCAGAAGCGCGCCTATGTCATCTGGACCCGCCTGATCCGGCCCGATGGTGTTTCGGTGGCCATTGCCAGCCCTGGCAGCGCCTTTGACGGCAGCGGCGGTATTCCGGGCAAGGTCGACAGCCATTTCTTCAGCCGCTTTGGTTCAGCCATGCTGCTGTCGGTCATCGGCGGCCTGTCCACCGTGGGCAGCGGCGGCACTGCCGTGGTACTGGGCGGTGGCCAGTCGGCCGCATCGACCGCCCTGCAGCAGAACGGCCAGATCGGCCCGACCATCCGCGTGCGCCCCGGCGAACCGATCCGCGTGGTGACCGCGCGCGATCTCGATTTCAGCCAGGCCCCGAAGCTCTGAGCCGGGGATGAGCGCCGAAATCCATCAGTTGCCGGTGGCAGAAGAACCGGCGGGCCTGCCGCAGGTGCCCAGTGGCAGCGTCTATCTGGACGCTTACCTGGCCCCGTTCCGCCAGTGGCTGGACCGCGACACGGTGACCGAAATCATCGTCAACCGCCCCGGCGAACTGTGGGTGGAAGACGCCGCCCATCCCGGGATGCAGCAGATCGAGGTGCCGGATATCGACGACAAGCTGGTGCAACGACTGGCCGAACAGGTCGCCCGCGTCAGCCATCAGGGCATCAACCGGGAACACCCGCTGCTGGGCGCGACCCTGCCCGATGGCGCGCGCGTCCAGTTTTGCGGCCCGCCCGCCACGCGCAAACATTGGGCCATGGCAATCCGCCGCCACCGGCGGCTGGACCTGCCGCTGGATGCCTATGACACCGGGCCGTTGCTGGTGGTGGACCAGGACGATCTGCCCGATCCCGCGCAGCAACCGATTGCTTTCCTGCGGGCCGCGATCCGGGCGCGCAAGACGATCCTGATTTCCGGCGGCACCTCCACCGGCAAGACCACGTTCCTGAATGCGATGCTGGGTGAAATCCCGCCGCAGGAACGGGTGGTGCTGGTGGAAGACACGCCCGAATTGCGGATGCCGGGGGCCAATGGCGTTGGCCTGGTGGCGGTGAAGGGCGAACTGGGGGAAGCCAAGGTAACCCCCAACGAACTGTTGCAGGCCGCGCTGCGCCTGCGCCCGGACCGGATCGTGCTGGGCGAACTGCGCGGCGCGGAAAGCGTATCTTTCCTGCGCGCGATCAACACCGGCCATCCGGGCAGCTTTTCCACCATCCACGCCAATTCGCTGCGCGGTGCGCTGGACCAGCTGAGCCTGATGGTGATGCAGACCGGCATCGGCCTGACCCGGTCAGACACGATTGCCTATGCCGCATCGGTGATCGACGTGATCGTGCAGCTGGACCGCAGCAGCGGCAAGCGAGGGATCAGCGCGATTGCCCGCAGCGCGGACCTGATCTGATTTTCACCCGTTGCAACCTGGTTGCCACATTACCGCAACACCCCGGCCCCAAACACAGGTTGTCATGACCGTCATCACTCCCGAAGACCGCTATTTCAACCGCGAGCTGAGCTGGCTGGCTTTCAACGAACGGGTGCTGTCCGAAGCCCGCAACCTGGCCTATCCGCTGCTGGAACGGCTGCGGTTCCTGTCGATTTCCGGCAGCAACCTGGACGAATTCCTGATGATCCGCGTGGCCGGTCTGGCCGGGCAGGTGCGCACCGGGGTCAACACCTTGTCGATCGACGGCAAGACCCCGTCCCAGCAACTGGCGGCGATCAACGCCCGCGTGGCAGAACTGCAGCGCGGGCAGCAGGACAGCCTGTCAGACCTGATGCCGTCGCTGGCGGCGCAGGGCATCCACCTGGCGGGCGAACAAAAGCTGGACGCCAAGGCCGATGAATGGCTGCGGGCCTATTTCCTTGATCACATCATGCCGGTCATCACCCCGCAGGCGATTGATCCCGCTCACCCGTTCCCGTTCGTGGCCAACATGGGCATCGGCGCGCTGTTCAACCTGGTGCGGCTGGATGATGAAAGCCGCCTGACGGAAATGGTGCTGATCCCGGCCGGGATCCCCCGCTTCGTCCGCGTGCCGGGGCCGGAGGCGATCTATGTCGCGGTGGAACGGCTGGTCTGCCGCTTTGCCTATCTGATCTTCCCCGGTTTCCGGATCGAAGGCGACGGCGTGTTCCGCGTGCTGCGCGACAGCGACATCGAACTGGAGGAAGAAGCGGAAGACCTGGTGCGGTATTTCCGCACCGCCATCCAGCGCCGCCGCCGCGGCAAGGTGATCTTCCTCGAAATCGACGACAAGTTCGATCCTGCTGGGGCGCAGCTGTTGCAGGACAAGCTGGGGCTGCAACAGGCGATCGTCGCCCGGACGGAAGGGATGCTGGGCATTTCCGGCCTGTCAGAAGTAGTCCGTGAAGACCGGCCCGACCTGAAGTTTGCCCCTTATTCCCCGCGCTATCCCGAACGGGTCCGCGAACATGACGGGGATTGCTTCGCCGCGATTTCAGAAAAGGACATCGTGGTCCACCACCCTTACGAAAGCTTCGAAGTGGTGGTGGACTTCATCCTTCAGGCAGCCCGCGATCCGGCAGTCGTCTCCATCAAGCAGACGCTGTACCGCGCCGGCAACCAGTCCCCGGTCATCGCCGGGCTGATCGAAGCGGCCGAAGCGGGCAAGTCCGTCACCGCCGTGGTCGAACTGAAGGCCCGTTTCGACGAGGAACAGAACCTTAAATGGGCGAGCGAGCTGGAGCGAGCCGGGGTCCAGGTGATCTATGGCTTCGTTGACTGGAAGACCCACGCCAAGGTGTCCATGGTGGTGCGCCGCGAAGACGATCGCTATCGCACCTACTGCCACTTCGGGACCGGCAATTATCACCCGGTGACGGCCAAGATCTATACCGATCTCAGTTACTTCACCGCCGATCCCCGGCTGGGCCGCGATGCTGCCAAGCTGTTCAATTTCATCAGCGGTTATGTCGAACCGCAGGGGCTGGAAGGGATCGCCCTGTCGCCGCTGAACCTGCGCGAAACGCTGTACGCGCTGATCGACCAGGAAATCGCCAATGCGCAGGCCGGCTTGCCCGCCGCGATCTGGGCGAAGTTCAACGCCATTACCGAACAGGGCCTGATCGACCGGCTCTATGCCGCCAGCCAGGCCGGGGTGAAGATCGTGCTGGTGGTGCGCGGGATCTGCTGCCTGCGGCCGGGCGTGCCGGGGCTGTCGGAGAATATCTCGGTCAAATCGATCATCGGCCGGTTCCTGGAACACAGCCGCATCTGGGCCTTCGCCAACGGCGAGGAAATGCCCGGCCCCAATGCCAGATTGTACATCGCCAGCGCCGACGCGATGAGCCGCAGCCTGAACCGCCGGGTGGAAGCGCTGGTGCCGATCCGCAATGACACGGTGCACGATCAGGTGCTGGAACAGGTGCTGCTGGCCAACCTCCTCGATACGGAGCAAAGCTGGCTGCTGGATGGCGAAGACGGCAGTTACGAGCGGGTGGAGAGCGACGATGACGACGGCTTCAATTGCCACGAGTATTTCATGACCAACCCATCATTATCCGGTCGGGGGGATGCGCTGAAACGCAGCCGGGTGCCCAAGCTTTCGCTGCGCAAGGGTGCCGCATGACCTTTCGCACCGCCTTGCGCAAATTCCCTGAAGGGGAACAGCCCGACCGGGCCGTGATCGATATCGGTTCCAACACCGTGCGGCTGGTGATCTATTCCGGATCGCCCCGAGCGCCCGACGTATGGCTGAACGAGAAAGTCAGCGCCCGGCTGGGCCGCGATCTTGCCAGCACCGGAAGGATGCCGGACAAGGCGATCGACACCGCGCTGGCGGCGCTGGCGCGCTATGCCGCGATCCTGGCCGATCTGGGCGTGCCTGACGTGCAGACCGTGGCCACGGCCGCAGTGCGCGATGCGGCCAATGGCGAGGAATTTCTCGACCGGGTCCGGGCGCTTGGCCTATCGCCGCGCCTGCTGTCGGGCGAAGAAGAAGCCCGCGCCGCGGCATCGGGTGTGCTGGGTGCCTTTCCCGGCGCGCTGGGCACCGTGGCCGATCTTGGCGGCGGCAGCCTGGAACTGGTGATGGTGGAAGGCGGGGCCTGCCACGATGGCGTCAGCCTGCCGCTCGGCACCCTGCGCCTGCCTGCCTTGCGGGAAAAGGGGGCGGAAACCTTCACGCGGGAAGTGACCCGCGAAATGCGCAAGGCCGGCTGGGCCGCTGCCCACCCCGGGCCGCTGTACTTGGTGGGCGGCACCTGGCGGGCATTTGCCCTCAATACCCTGCGGCATGACAAGTATCCGCTGACCGATCCGCACGGCTTCATGATGACGGTGGCAGAAGCACAGGCCGCCGCCATGCGGTTGGCGCAGCTTGACCCCGCGGACCTGCGCAAGCT
>JBARAF010000348.1:0-10782 GCA_049791695.1 Croceibacterium sp. | reverse complement strand
AGTGATCGATCCGAAAGGCCAACCCTGCTGACCGGCAGCATTCCATATGCCGCGTAGCTCGCTGTCCAATAGAGACCGAGTAACCTTCTTCGGCGGCTGGCGGCTGGTCATCCCAGCCGTGGGCAATGAGCCTGTGAAGCGGCCTCGGGAGAGAGCGAATTTGAACACCCCTCGGATGACCTTCAAAGTCTCGTCTACAGGTCCCTTCTGAGTTTCAATCTCCGCCAATAAATGAGCAATCTGTGGCGTTGTAATGCTCGCTATGGGCAGGCTGCCGATACGCGGAAATACGCGCGCTTGGAGAAGCCTCTGACGCGCGATTGCAGTCACCTCAGTGACTGCTCGCTTTCGTCCACCGATCAGCTGGCCTGCCAACATCGCCGCGATGTAGTCGCTTGCGATGGCCTCGAAGTTGTTTGCTCGCTCTTCAGCTGCCTTGGTCTTAGCCGACGCGATCTCACTCGCACGGACTAGCTCAGGATCAATGCCTTCACGTGCGAGGCGCATGAGCTGACGGGCGCGGTCTCTCGCAACGGCAACGCCAACGTCAGGGAAGCGTCCCACTACAGTGCGCCGACGCTCCGTCCGTTTCCCTTCGATGGATGGAAGCCGGTAGATCACCATCCATGACTTTACGCCCGTAAGTGTGACTCTCAGGAAGAGCCCTGGCTCGGTGTCAGACACCTCGATGCGGGAATGAGTTGGGCGAGCGATCCGCTCCACCGCCGCATCAGTCAGGTGTCTTTTAGCCATGCTACTTTCTCAGGGGGTCTTTGAGGGGTCTTTCTCCTAGCACGGCATCCCAAGTGAGCGAATCGCTTTCCAGCGCACACGGCAAAAATATCTGTTATCCCAGACAATTACAGATAGCAGATAAGCAGCGGGCGCGTAGCTCAGTAGTAGAGCACACCCTTCACACGGGTGGGGTCGCAGGTTCAATCCCTGCCGCGCCCACCATCGTTCCCCCGATCCGGAAACGATGCCAGGCCTGGCGCAACTCTGGCAGTGCCCATTCCCATGAAGAAAAAGCGCCGTTACCTGACCGCGACCACCAGCGATGGTTATGTGAAAACCATCGGGCCGACGGGCGACAGCTTTACCCATTACTGGCGGATCGTCGCCGAGCTGGAAAATGGCACGACCGAGGTGTTCTGGGGCCACACCCGCTCGCTCGCGGAAGCGCGGCGCAAGCGGGCTCCGGCCGAAGATGCGGCGCGGATGCGGAAGTGGACGAGCTTTGCTTTCGAAATATGCGAGCTGGTCGAAACGACAGGCTGACGTTTGCCCACCCCGCGCCACTGGACAATAGCGCCCCCGCTTGGGCATAGGCTGCGGCCATGCATGATCTGCGCTCCATCCGCGAAAATCCCGCGGCTTTCGATGCCGGCCTCGCCTTGCGCGGGCTGGACCCTGTGGCCCCGGCAATTGTCGAACTGGACGAACGCCGCCGGGCCGTATCCACCCGGATGCAGGAAGCGCTGGGCCGCCGCAACGAAGCCTCCAAGGCGATCGGCAAGGCAATGGGCAGCGGCGATGTGGCGACCGCCGATGCGCTGAAGGCGGAAGTGGCGGAACTGAAGAACGCCCTCCCCGCGCTGGAAGAAGAAGACAAGGCACTGGGCGCGGAGCTTGACGCGCTGCTGGCTGCCCTGCCCAACATCCCCGACGCCGAAGTACCGCAGGGCGCGGACGAGGCCGACAATCTTGAAGTGAAGCGCTGGGGCGAACCGGCCCTGCCCGCCTTCCCGGCCGTGGAACACGCGGACCTTGGCCCCGGCCTCGGGCTCGATTTTGAAACCGGCGCGCTGATGAGCGGCGCGCGGTTCACCTTCCTGCGCGGGCAGATGGCCCGGCTGCACCGGGCGCTGGCGCAGTTCATGCTCGATTTCCAGACCGAGCGGCGCGGCTATACCGAATGCATCGTGCCGCTGCTGGTGAAGGACGAGGCGGTTTACGGCACCGGCCAGTTGCCCAAATTTGCCGAAGACCTGTTCCGCACCACCGATGGCCGCTGGCTGATCCCCACCGCCGAAGTGAGCCTGACCAATTCGGTCCGCGAACAGATCATCGATGACCTGTCGCAACCGATCCGGCTGACGGCGCTGACGCCCTGCTTCCGCAGCGAAGCGGGCGCAGCGGGTCGGGACACCCGCGGTTTCATCCGCCAGCACCAGTTCGAAAAGGTCGAACTGGTCAGCATCTGCGCGCCCGACCAGTGGCAGGCGGAACATGACCACATGGTCGCCAGCGCCGAAGGCGTGCTGGAAGCGCTGGGGCTGGCTTACCGCAAGGTGCTGCTGTGCACCGGCGACATGGGCGCGACGGCGAAGAAGACTTTCGACCTGGAGGTCTGGCTGCCGGGCCAGGCCGCTTACCGCGAGATCAGCTCCATTTCCTGGTGCGGTGATTTCCAGGCACGGCGGATGAATGCGCGGTTCCGGCCAGAAGGGCAGAAGGGCACCGCTTTCGTCCATACCCTGAACGGGTCGGGCCTCGCCGTGGGGCGCACGCTGGTGGCGGTGCTGGAAAATTACCAGCAAGCCGATGGCAGCGTGGCAGTGCCCGAAGCCCTGCGGCCTTATATGGGCGGGCTGGAGCGGTTGGTGCAGGCCGGCTGATGCGCATCCTGCTGACCAATGACGACGGCATCCACGCCCCCGGGCTGGAAGTGCTGGAACGGGTCGCCCGCACATTGTCGGACGATGTCTGGGTCTGCGCCCCGGCGGAGGAAAACAGTGGCGCGGGCCATTCGCTCACGCTGCACATGCCGGTGCGGCTGCGGGAACACGGGCACCAGCGCTATTCCGTCACCGGCACGCCGACCGATGCGGTCAACCTGGCGCTGCGCAAGCTGTTTGCCGACCGGAAGCCGGACGTGATCATTTCCGGCATCAACAATGGCGAAAACCTGGCCGACGACGTCACCTATTCCGGCACCATTTCCGCCGCGATGGAAGGGGCGCTGGCCGGCCTGCGCGCCATCGCGCTGAGCCAGGCCACCCGCGATGGCGGCCATGGCTTCGCCGCGGCGGAAGGCTGGGCGGAACGGGTGCTGCGCCCGCTGCTGGATACGCCGCTGGCCAAGCGAACCGTGGTCAACGTCAACTTCCCCGCGCTCGCCCCCGATGCGGTGAAAGGCATCCGCGTGGTGCGGCAGGGGTTCCACGATTATGATCGCGGTTCGCTGGTGGAGGGAACCGATCCCCGCGGGCGGCCGTATTTCTGGTTCGGGCTGCATGATATCGAACACAGTCTGGACCACGGCACTGATCTTGAAGCAGTGTCCGAAGGGTACATTTCGGTAACCCCGTTGCAGGTGGACCTGACCCACCATGCATCGATCGGCACCCTGGCGGAGCGTTTCGGATGATCAAGCGGATTGCCCTACCCCTCCTGGCACTGATGCTGATGGCAGCGGGCGATCCGAAATCCGCAACCGAATGGGAAGTGGAACGCGGGCAGACGCTGCGCGGCATTGCCAACCAGACCGGGGTGCCAATCAGCATCATCGCCGCCGCCAACGGCATTACCGAGCCCTATGACGTGCGCGTGGGGCAGAAACTGGTGATCCCGCGCCAGCGCAGCCATGTGGTCAAGGAAGGCGAAACCGGCAGCGGCATCGCAAAACGGTACGGCGTGCCGTTCAGCCAGATTGCCATCGCCAACAGCCTGCCCGCCAGCGGCACGGTCCGCCTGGGCCAGCGGCTGATCATCCCCGCCGTGCTGCCCGAAAGCGCGGCGCAGCCGGTGGCCACCCCCGCACAGCCGCATTTCGCGCGCCCGGTGGATGGCAAGCTGCTGCTCGGCTGGACGCGGCAGGCCAATGGCCGGGGCCACGAAGGGATCGATTACGCCGTCGGCATTGGCGACATGGTTCGTGCCAGCGCCAGCGGCACGGTGATCTTTGCCGGCAAGGAGCCGAAGCGGTTCGGCAACCTGGTGGTGATCGACCACGGCAACGGCTGGCACAGCGCCTATGGCAACCTCGCCCGGGTGACAGTGAAACAGGGCGAACCGATCAAGGCGGGGGAACGGCTGGGCATCGGCGGCAAGGCCGGCAATGCGACCGAGCCGGAACTCCATTTCGAAGTGCGCCGGGGCAACAAGCCGGTCGATCCGGCGCCGCTGCTGCGCGGGAATTGATGGCCAGCGAATGAAGGTTCGGCGCAAGGACCAACCGCTGCAACCCCTGCGCCGGGCACTGAAAGTGCCGGTGTGGGCCGACGCCGGGATGCGGCTGGCGGCGGCATTGCTGCTGGTGTTCGTGGTGGTGCTGATCCACTGGTTCGACCGCAGCGGCCTGACCGACAACCATGACGGGCACATCAGCTTTCTCGACGTCGTCTATTTCACGATGATTTCGATCACCACAACCGGCTTTGGCGACATTGCCCCGATCAGCGACCGGGCCCGGCTGGTGGAAGCGGTGATCGTGACGCCGATCCGGGTCGCGGTGATCTTCATCTTCGTCGGTGCGGCATACAATTTCGTCTTCAAACGCAGCTGGGAGAAATGGCGCATGGCTCGCATCCAGGAACAGCTGACAGACCACCTGGTGGTGCTGGGCTATGGCATTTCCGGCTCCGAAGCGGTGGCGGAACTGATCGAACGCGGCACCGATCCGCGCTGTATCGTGGTGATCGATCCCAGCGCGGAACGGCTCAAGCAGGCAGAAGAAGCGGGCTGCAATGTGTTGCAGGCAGACGGCACGCGGGATGAAAACCTGATGGCCGTGCGCATTGCCAATGCCCGCACCGTGCTGGTCTCCGCCGGGCGCGACGATACGTCGATCCTGATGGTGCTGACCGTGCGTCACCTGGCCCCCAAGGTGCCGATCAGCGTGGTGGTGCGGGCGGCGGATAACGAACTGCTGGCGCGGCAGGCCGGGGCGGACAATGTGATCAACCCGGTGCGTTTTACCGGGCTGCTGCTGGCAGGCAGCGCGCAAGGGGCGCATATTTCCGATTACCTGGCGGATCTCGCTTCCGTCGCCGGGAAGGTCCAGCTGGTCGAACGAGCAGTGCGCCCGGAGGAAGTGGGCCGTTCGCTCAATGCCCTGGCCAGTGGTGGCAAGGGCCTGCGAATCTATCGCGGCGGCAAGCCCTATGGTTATTGGGAAGCGGAAAGCGAGCGGCTGGAAGCCGGCGATACGGTGGTGGAAATCCTGCCGACCGACAACAGCAAGATGCCGGGCTGAACTGTCAGCGCAGCAGCACGTGAACCACGCCCATCGCCGCGGTGCCGAGCACGAGATGCCCGGCATCAATGGCGAACAGGGTGCCGCTCTTGCGCTGGTACAGGTAATTGATGCCGATTGCCGGGACCATGATGGTCAGGCCAAACCCGGCTGCCATCATCATGATTGCCCGGTCCGACGGATCGGTGCGGGCAATGTTGTGGCCCAGCATCAGCGAAACCAGCATTTCGAACAGGAACGTCAGGCCGAAGATCAGCGGCATGTTGGCGCCCTTCAGCTGCTCCTCGCTCAGCCCCACCTGCCGCTGCCATGCCTTGCCGAACAAGGCCGTGTACCACAGCGCGCCGACCGCGAAGAAAGCGGCCGCGCCCAGCACCACCGCCAGCAGGTTCACATTGCCCATGATCGCATTCCCCGCGCCGCGCCCATGCGGCCATAGGCAAGTCTAGCGCATTTGCGCGAACCGGTGTAGGGGCCCGGCCATAATGGCATCCCGTATTCCCGAAGCGCGCAAGGTCGGCATGGTCAGCCTCGGCTGTCCCAAGGCGCTGGTCGATTCCGAACGTATCCTGACGAAGCTGCGCGCCGATGGCTATGCCATGAGCGCGGATTACCAGGGCGCGGACGTCGTGCTGGTCAACACCTGCGGCTTCCTCGACAGCGCCAAGGAAGAAAGCCTGGAAGCGATTGGCGAGGCAATTGCCGAAAACGGCCGCGTGATCGTGACCGGCTGCCTGGGCGAAGAAGCGGAACTGATCCGCGCCCGGTTTCCGCAAGTCCTGGCCGTCACCGGCGCGCACCAGTACGAACAGGTAGTGGAAGCGGTGCATGAAGCGGCCCCGCCGACGCAGGGGCCGTTCGTCGACCTGATCCCGCAGATCGACGTCAAGCTGACCCCGCGCCATTACAGCTACCTGAAGATTTCCGAAGGCTGCAACCACGCCTGTTCGTTCTGCATCATCCCGCAACTGCGCGGGAAACTGGCCAGCCGCCGGATCGATGCCGTGCTGCGCGAAGCGGAAAAGCTGGTCGCCGCAGGGACGAAGGAACTGCTGGTCATCAGCCAGGATACCTCGGCTTACGGGGTGGACACCCGGCACCAGGAACAGATGTGGAAGGGCCACCCGGTCCGCGCCCATATGACTGATCTTGCCCGCGAACTGGGCCAGTTGCGCACGCCGGACGGCCAGGTGCCGTGGGTGCGGCTGCACTACGTCTATCCCTACCCGCGCGTCGATGCGGTGATCCCGCTGATGGCCGAAGGGCTGCTGACGCCGTACCTGGACATCCCCTTCCAGCACGCCAGCCCCAGCGTTCTGAAGCGCATGAAGCGCCCGGCGAACGAGGCAAAGGTGCTCGAACGGCTGCAAAGCTGGCGCGCGATCTGCCCGGATATTGCCATTCGTTCCAGCTTCGTGGTCGGCTTCCCGGGCGAGACCGAGGACGATTTCCAGTATCTGATCGATTGGCTGGAACAGGCCCAGCTGGACCGCGTCGGGGCCTTCCGGTTTGAACCGGTGGAAGGCGCCCACGCCAACGCCCTGCCCGACCAGGTGCCGGAAGAGGTGAAGGAAGAACGCTACGCCCGGCTGATGGAAGTGACCGAGCGGATCAGCGCCGCCCGGCTTGCCGCCAAGGTCGGCCGGACCCTGCCCGTCATCATCGACGAAGTGGGTGAAGCGGACGAAGATGGTGACATCGGCGCGACTGGCCGCAGCCAGGCCGATGCGCCGGAAATCGACGGGGCGGTCTACTTGCGCAACGTCCCGGCCGCCCTGCAACCGGGCGATATCGTCCCGGTGGTGGTCGAAGATGCTGACGCGCACGACCTGTTCGGCGTGATCGCCTGAGCTGAGTTTTCCCCGCTTCGCGCCCTTTTCGGGCCGACCAGCAAACAATGCCATCCGGACAGACGCAACCGCGCGGGGCCATAGCCCCTGCGCGCCGCGAAGCCGTACCTGGACATAATCATTCTCGAACAAATCGTTTGCGCAATAAACCTTTCTATCGCAGACTATTGTCCGTCTGAACAAAAAGACCGGACCCGCCGCCGTTCGAACCGGGCCACAGGGAGATGCCGCCAGGACCGCCCCCCATCAGGGGTGAACTGCATTCAAGGCACCCCCCGTGGCCTGCCCGCACGGCGGCTTGACAACGATCTTCAGGGGGAATTTGCATGAACAGGTATCACAGCACTGCGACCGCCAATGGGGCTCCGGTGCGTGCAACGGCGCGGGCCATGCTGCTGGCAGGGGCTGCGGGCATATTGGTCCTGGCCATTCCGGCTGCGGCGCAGCAGGCGGCAGCTCCGGCGACGGCAGGCGATGCAGCGGAGGCGGAAGCGCCCGCGGCGGAAAGCCGCATCATCGTCACCGGATCGCGCATTGCCCGGCCGGACTACACCGCCACCAGCCCGATCGTGTCGGTCGACGCGGAACTGCTGGAAGAAAGCGCGGCGGTAAACCTTGAAGCAAACCTAAACCGCTTGCCCCAGTTCACTCCGGCGCTGACGCAGTTCGTCACCGGCGATATCCAGGCCAATGCCAACAATACCATTGGCGCTTCCACCGTCAGCCTGCGTTCGCTCGGCTCCAACCGCAACCTGGTGCTGATCGATGGCCGCCGCGGCGCGCCGATCAACGGTTCGGGCGTGATCGACATCAACTCCATCCCTTCGGCGGCGGTTCGACGGGTGGAAGTAATCACCGGCGGTGCATCCTCAACCTATGGCGCGGATGCCGTGGGCGGCGTGGTCAACTTCATCCTGCGTGACGATTTCACCGGGGTGGAACTGGACGCGCAAGGCAGCATCAACGAACCGGGTGATGGTTTCGAATATACCGTGTCCGCCCTGGTTGGCGCGGCGCTGGATGACAATCGCGGCAACGTGCTGCTGGGCGTGGAACATTACAGCCGCGACCCGATCCTGCGCATCGAACGGCCCTGGTACCAGGACCTGATGACCAGCAACCTGACCGGCGGCACCGATATCCGCGTGACGGAAAACTACATCGGCGTGCTGTCCAACAACCTGCCCAGCCAGGCGGCCTATAACGCGATGTTCCGGCAATACATGCCGGCCAGCGCGAGCACGGCCAACGTCACCCGCACGGCTTCGCTCTATCTCAACCGGGATGACACGGCGTTCCTCAACACCTCCAGCGGGTCGAACGCCACCTATGTCCCGCAGCTGCTCAATTATCGCGGCGTGAATGACGGCCTGTACCGCAAGGTGGCGGACAACGGGCTGCTGTCACAGAACTACCTCGACCAGCTGCTGTCCACCCCGCAGGACCGGTGGACGATGTTCTCCAAGGGCGAATTCGAACTCAGCCCCGATGTCCGCTTCATCAGCCAGGCCTATTTCGCCAGCACGGAAACGATCTCGCGCGGGTTCTACAATTCGATGTCGGGCACGGGCCTTGCGCCCAACATCCCGTACAACAACAACATCTACACCGGGAACAGCTACGGCGCGGCATCATCGCTGCTGGCCAACGGCAACACCCACCCGGATTACCTGCCCGGCGGCCGTTACGGCCTGAATTGCCCGACCACCGGCGGCTGCACCAACAAGCAGGTGTTCCCGGTTTCACAAGCCATCGCCACCCTGCTCAATGCGCGCACCAACCCCAATGCGGACTTCTCCGCCAACATCATCCCGACCTCGTTCGGGCTGCGCACCACGGAAAGCCGCAACCAGACCTTCCAGATCCTGGCCGGCTTGGAAGGCAAGATTCCGGGGACCGACTGGCGCTGGGATGTCGTGGGGGCCTATGGCCAGACCACGTCGAAGACGGACCAGTACGGGTTCATTTCCGTTGGCCGCTGGAATGCGATCATGACCTCGCCCAATTACGGCAAGGATTTCCAGTTTACCGCGCAGAACGTCTATGGCGCGACCGGGCGCTGCGCCACCGGCCTCAGCCCGTTCCTTGATCCCGATGCCTATTCGGCGGACTGCCAGCTGGCCGTTTCGCTGGATATGCAGCTCGAAAACCGGGTCAAGCAGCAGTACGTGGAAGCCAACCTGGAAGGCGGACTGTTCGAACTGCCTGCGGGCGAGGTCCGCGCCGCGGTTGGCGGGCACTATCGCGAAAACTCGATCCGCTTCCACGCGGACTCCTCGTCGATCGAAGGGGCGACCTTCTTCGACACGGCGGCGGGCATTTTCCCGCAGGCAAGCACCGCGGGCAAGACCAACGTCAAGGAAGCCTATGGCGAACTGTTCGTGCCGATCCTGGCCGACATGCCGTTCGTCGAAGCGCTCAACCTCGAACTCGGCTATCGCTATTCCGATTATCAATCGGTCGGCGCGGTCCACACGTTCAAGCTGAACGGCGAATATGCCCCGGTCCACTGGCTGCGTTTCCGTGGCGGGTACCAGCAGGCCAGCCGCGCGCCCAACCTGGGTGAACTGTTCACCGCCCGCACCCAGACCCTGCGCGCATCGGCCGACGGTGACCCGTGTTCCACCGCGATCATCACCCAGCCGCTCGGCTATGGCAACTATTCGGCCAATACCGCGCTCAACGCCGATGCCGCCAAGGTCCGCGCGCTGTGCGTCAGTTCGATGACCGCAGAAGCCGTGCAGCAATACTACAACGATCCGGGCAAGATCTTCCCGACGGTGGGCTTCAACGTGCCGACGCTGGAAACCGGCGCCCGGTCGCTGAAGCAGGAAGTGGCCAAGGTGTTCACGGTCGGCGGTGTCGTTTCCTCGCCGTCTGACAATCCGTGGCTGCGCAGCCTGAACCTGGCGGTCGATTACTACAACGTCACCATCACCGACGGCATCTCGCTGCAGGGCGCGGATTCGGTGCTGCGGCAGTGCTATTCGCCGATCTTCAACCCGTCCTACACCGCCAACGAAGCCTGCGGCCGGATCCGCCGCGACGAACTGAACGGCAACATCGAACTGATTGAAGTGAATTACGCCAACCTTGGCCGGGTGGAAACGTCAGGGGTCGACGTAAACCTCAACTGGGGCGTCAACTTTGACGACGTCGGGCTGGGTATTCCAGGCCGCTTCAACCTCAATGCCAATGCCACCTGGGTTGACGAATTTTCGACCACGCCGGACCAGTTCGTAATCCCGCTGACCGACTGGGTCGGCTCCACCGGGGGTGGCGAAGTCGGCACCGGGGCGGGCGTGTTCAAGTGGAAGCTGTTCATGCGTGCCAGCTATTCGGTTGGCCCGGCCACCGTCGGCGTGCAGTGGCAGCACTATCCGTCGCTGGTCCATTCCACCACGCTGGCCAACACCGGCGCACCGACCATCGCGGGGGTCCCGGCCTATGACCTGTTCAACCTCAACGCACGCTTTGCCGTGAGCGACGGGATCAGCCTGCGATTTGGGGTCGACAACCTGCTGAACCAGGCCCCCCCGCTGACCGCCTATCGCCTGAACGATGTACTGGGCGACCAGACCCTGCCGGGCGGCAGCTTCAATTCGAACCACGATACGCTTGGCCGCCGCTACTATCTGGGCGCGACGGCGAAGTTCTGATGCACACCGATTGCCCGGTCACGAGGCCCGATGTGGCCGGGCAAGGCGTCGGCGGCGGGTCTCACCTCCCAAGAGC
>JBARAF010000347.1:0-1600 GCA_049791695.1 Croceibacterium sp. | reverse complement strand
GCTGCCCGTCAACGCGCGTCACTTCCAGCACCACACCGCCGGGATCGCCGCTGCGCAGCGGGTTGAAACGGACCGTGATCGGGGTGCCCGCTTTCAGCGAGCCGGGGCGCCAGCCGCGGGCATAGAGATACATCGGGGCACCCATTTCGATGCTCCATTCCACCTGCTTGCCCTTGGCATCCTTGGCCAAGACCTGAATGTAGCAATGCGGATTGGTCCACTGGAAATGCTTGACCACGCCGGTGATCGTCTGTTCGCGCTGCTGGTCGAACATGGCGTTGCTGTGGTGGGCCCAGGCCTGCGGCGCTGCGGCGGAAAGGGCCAGCAGCGCCGCGGCAACCACCCAACTGCGGGCACTTGCAAATCGCATCCAATAAACTCCCGAACGGGCCATTTGCTGGCCTCAAACAGGAGTGTTGCACGGATGAAGCGCGGCGTCATCCGTGATCTGTCAAAGATGCGCTCAACCGATTTTCGCGGGTTCGGCCGCCAGTTCCGCCACCGGTTCGGCCACCTTGCCATATTCGACATGGAAGGGGATTGCGCTGCGTTCCTCGCCGCTTTCGTTGACGTTGCAGCGCCGCATGTCGCGCTTGTAGGTCTCGTAATCGTATTCGGTGCCGCGGTGCAGGGTGCAGCGGTTGTCCCAGATCAGCAGGTCGCCCTGCTCCCACTTGTGGGCATAGATGAACTGCGGTTGTTCGGCGAAAGCCAGCAGTTCCTCGATCAGGGCGCGGCCTTCCGCTTCGTCCATCCCGATCACCCGTGCGGCATGGGCGCCGACGAACAGCGTCTTGCGGCCATTGGCGCTGGCGCGGACCATGGGCTGCACGGCGCGCATATAAGGCGCGGCGGGGCCATCCTCGATCCTGGCCCCGGCCTTGCGGCGGCTGTGGAAATAATTGTGTTCCGCTTCAAGCCCTTCCAGCCGGTCCTTCATTGTCTGCGGCAACGCGTCGTACACTGCGCGCATATCGATCATTTCCGTCTCGCCCTTTTCCGGGGTGACGATCACGCCGCGCAGCATCGACCACTTGGTGGGCAGATCGTTGAACGAACTGTCGGCATGGAACAGCTCATTGCCCTTGGAAATCTTGGCGCGCTGCGAATCGGTGCGGATGATCTCGCCATCAATGTCGAGGTTGGAGGCGTCGTACAGGCCATAGGCAATGCGGCGGGGAATATCCCGCTTGGGCCCCGGCAGTTCCAGCGGGCCGAAGGCGCGGCCGAAGGCGAGGTGCTGTTCGTCATCCAGGTGGCCCTGGCCACGAATGCACAGCACGCCATGTTCGGCCATCAGCTCTTCGACCAGTTGCACCAGCGCCGCATCGGGGCGGGTGCAATCAACGCCGATCAGTTCAGCAGCGAAGATCGAGTGCAGCCTGTTCACTTCCATGGTTCTCTCCGGCGGTCTTTTCATTAGCTTGCTAATTAAAACGCTATTTTGCATCTGGCAAGAGGGTGCGCAGCGGATTGAAAACAAACCGCTCGCATCTGCTGTGTTGAGCCCCTAATACAGCGGGCATGGCGTCGCGCAGATCGTGGCTTGATGGATTGCTGGGCCGGTTCGGCCGCCGCCCGAACCCGTGGCAGGTGGAAC
>JBARAF010000346.1:0-9019 GCA_049791695.1 Croceibacterium sp. | reverse complement strand
GCGGCGTTACCAGCGGTTCGCCTTCGACCGGCAGCGGGAGCGCATCGCGATCCGCCTTCAGGGCGTTGACGCGAATATCCAGCGGGGCGCGGCCCAACAGGGCGGCGGCTTCATCCCCGCTGATGCCGGATGCAGCCAGCCGCTGTTCCAGCCAGCGCGGCGCAGTGCCGCCTGCGGCCACTGGTTCGCCCGGATCAATCGTGGCGGGGCCATAGTTCGAACCGTCGAACAGGTCGGCCAGTTGCGGATCATCCTGCACCAGCCGCAGCATCGCCGCCCGGCCGCTGATCGGCAGCGGGCCGCAGGCGCGGATGGCGCGGTAGACCAGTTCACGGATTGCCCGCCGGTCCTTCGATCCGGCAAAACGGCTGGCCTTGAACCAGTCCGCCAGGATCCGGTCAGCCGGGGCCGCCTTGGCCTCCGCCGCCGCGATCACCCGGTCCAGCAGGCCAATCGCCGCTTCAACGCGTGCAGCGGGGGTCACCGCGTGGGGTAATTCGGCGCCTCACGCGTGATCGACACGTCGTGAACATGGCTTTCCGACAGGCCGGCATTGGTGATGCGGATGAACTTGCCGCGCTTGCGCAGTTCTTCGATCGTGGCGCTGCCGGTGTAACCCATCGCCGCCTTGATCCCGCCCACCAGCTGGTGGACCACATCGCGCGCCGGGCCCTTGTACGGGACCTGCCCTTCGATTCCTTCGGGAACCAGCTTCATCTGGTCCTTGATGTCCTGCTGGAAATAGCGGTCGGCACTGCCGCGCGCCATCGCGCCAACGCTGCCCATGCCGCGGTACGATTTGTAGGCGCGACCCTGGTACAGGAAGGTTTCGCCCGGCGCTTCTTCCGTGCCGGCCAGCAGCGAACCGATCATCACGCAGGATGCGCCTGCCGCCAGGGCCTTGGCCGCATCACCGCTGGTGCGCAGGCCGCCGTCACCGATGATCGGCACGTCGCCCGCCGCGCTGGCGGCTTCCATGATTGCGGTCAGCTGCGGCACGCCAACACCGGCAACGATGCGGGTGGTGCAGATGGAGCCCGGGCCGATGCCGACCTTCACCCCGTCAGCCCCGGCATCGATCAGCGCCTTGGTCGCTTCCGCCGTGGCGACGTTGCCGGCCACGATCTGGACCAGGTTGGACAGCTTCTTGACCCGTTCAACGGCGCGGGAAACTTCGCGGTTATGGCCGTGGGCCGTGTCGATGATGATGACGTCGCACCCGGCATCGACCAGCGCCTCGGTTCGTTCAAAGCCCTTGTCGCCCACCGTCGTGGCAGCGGCCACGCGCAGGCGGCCGGCCTCGTCCTTGGTCGCGTCCGGATGAGACACGGCCTTTTCGATGTCCTTCACCGTGATCAGGCCAACGCAGTGGAACGCATCGTCCACCACCAACAGCTTTTCGATCCGGCGCTGGTGCAACAGGCGGCGCGCTTCTTCCTTGCCCACGCCCATGCCCACAGTGGCGAGGTTTTCGTGCGTCATCAGTTCGCGCACCGGCTGCGCGGCATTGTCGGCAAAGCGGACATCGCGGTTGGTCAGGATGCCGACCAGCTTGCCGCCCGCTTCGACCACGGGGATGCCGCTGATGCGGTGATGCGTCATCAGCGCCTGCGCTTCGCCCAGGGTGGCGTCGGGGGTGATGGTGATCGGGTTGACCACCATGCCGCTTTCAAACCGCTTCACTGCGCGAACCGCGTTGCATTGCTGTTCCGTGGTCAGGTTGCGGTGCAACACGCCGATTCCGCCCAGCTGCGCCATGACAATCGCCATCTGCGCTTCGGTGACGGTGTCCATCGCCGCCGACAGGATCGGGATGTTCAGGTTAATGCCGCGGGTCAGGCGGGTGCGGGTGCTGGCCTGCGAAGGCACGATGTCACTTTCGGCGGGCCGCAAGAGCACGTCGTCAAAAGTGAGGCCGGTTTGGATTTCCATGTGCCACTATACCTTGCGCGGGGAGATTCGTGGCGGCCCATGTAACCGCGTCTTGCAACAATCGCTAGTGGGGTTCCCGAGGAAAACCACAAGGACTGGTTTCAGGGCGGAAATGCGCCCGCAAAGCCTTCTTCGCCCCCGTCTGCCCTGAGCCTGTCGAAGGGCTGCTTTTCCCTGGGCCTCCCGCAACGCGGCAGAAGAAGGGCGGTCCTTCGACAGGTTCAAGTAGGGCGGGGTTCGGTTGAAGGGGTGAAGCGGGAGAAAGGAACAACTATTGGATTGGGGAACGGCAGATCGCAACCGCGCACGCCCATCCGCTGGTGACCCCAAACCCGCCGTTGGCCAGATTCAAAACCTATGGCATTGCTTGATCATGCATTCGCATCGGAATCCGACACGCCGCAACCGAAACATCGGCAAAGCAATGCAGGGACATAACCGGAGCAATGCACTTGTTATCCCCTGCAGTAGCGGCGCTCTTTACTGACTCGACCGGATCGGTGATCACAGAGTGGAAGACCGCGTCATTGCTAATAGAGCGGTTCGCTTTGTCATTGAGACAAATGCTTTGGACTGCATTCATCCGTGTAGCGTTGACGATGTGGTGCGTATTATAGAGTCATTGCCTCAAAGTGACTGGTCTGGATTGCAAACCTTTGTTTTTCGTCAACCTACACGCAAACAGCTCATTTTATCGTCTGCCTGGGGTCGGCTGCTATACTACGCTGAATTAACGACCGCGAAGGGGAAACCACTTGCGAAGGGACCAGCGATCTTTCTCGATGCAATCCAAGTCGGCAAGCCAATGATCTGGAGCGCGTCATTAAACCAAGACGATAAAAAGGAACTAGAACGACTTCGCTCTGACGGCCACAATGTTCAACGGCTAGGAAATAAGTTTATTATTGGTGTATCGATCTTGTCTGCACGAAATACTCAGCTTTACAGAACACTTCTACATGAAGTAGGCCATTGGTTTGACTGGTTATCAAAGGTTGAGGAACCGGGGGCTAAGGACGGTGATTGGGAGAGCTTGGAGCGGGATTACTTTGCGAGGCCAAAGGCCGAAAGTGAGGCATTTGCCCATCGCTACGCTGATGTTCAGCGCATCCTTCTTGAAGATAAGGGCCAAATTCCGTTCAATCGAATTGAATGATTGGTTGGACGGCAGATCACGATCTCGTCCGAACAAAAGCGGCCACGCTGCAAACGACCCATTGCAGATGTTTCGGTCTTGACGTAGCCAATGTTGAAGCCGCTATTTCGGGAAGGACGCATTGACTAGACCGTTGTATGGCTTTCCTTGCGGTTCTCGATTGGACTGGCGCGCGATCAGGAAGTTGTCGCCCAAATTCTCACCGCCGATATATTCTGTGAAGTTTCTGATGCGGCAAGGACTTATGCCTTTCATCCGCAGATATGGGATTTCAATGGCTCCGCATCGACCGGGCTTTGTGTCCTTGGTCCCGCCAGATGAAATTGGCACGGATAGAAGCAGGCGACTGGCCAAGCATATCCTTCGCACCAATAGCCTGCGCTCGCTTAAGCGGCTCGCCAACAAGATTTGGCGTGCTCGGTATCTTCAAGGCCACAAGTTGTAACGACGTTTAATCGAGCAGAAACCTAAAGATAGCGATGTCCGTTTCCCATCCCACACTGGTCAACCGCAACTCGCCGACCCTGACCCAAATCTGTCGCCCCCCCTACCCCGCAGTCCACCCGCCATCGATGGTGTAATTCGCGCCGTTGATGTTCTGCGCCACGTCGCGGCACAGGAACACGGCCATCGCCGCGACTTCTTCCGGCTGGACGAACTTCTTGGTCGGCTGCTTCGCCAGCAGGACGTCGTTAAGCACTTGCTCGCGGGTCAGGCCGCGGGCGGCCATCGTGTCGGGGATCTGGTTTTCCACGAGCGGGGTCCAGACATAGCCGGGACTGATGCAGTTGGCGGTGATGCCGTGTTCGGCCAGTTCCAGCGCCAGCACCTTGGTCAACCCGGCAAGCCCGTGCTTGGCGGCGACATAGGCGCTTTTGTAGGGGCTGGCGGCCAACGAGTGCGCGCTGGCGGTGCTGATGATGCGGCCCCAGCCTTGCGCCTTCATGTATGGCACGGCGAGGCGCGCCGTGTGGAAGGCGGAGCCGAGGTTCAGCGCCAGGATCGCGTCCCACTTGGCGGGCGGGAAATCTTCCACTGCCGCCACGTGCTGCATCCCGGCGTTGTTGACCAGCACGTCGACCGGCCCGGCAGAGGCCATCAGTTCTTCCACGCCCGCCGTGGTGGTCAGGTCCGCCGCGACGTAATCCGCGCCCAGTTCCGCCTGCAGCGCGGCGATTTCCGCCGCATCGCCAAAGCCGTTCAGCACCACCTCAGCGCCTTCGTTCACCAGGGCGCGCGCGATGGCGAGGCCGATGCCCGAAGTGGAACCCGTCACCAAAGCGCGCTTGCCAGTCAGGAACATTATCGACTCCATCCGAATTGTTATGCCACATCTCTGGCTTGCCGGGCGCGAAGGTCCAGTCCTTTTCGCAGGCGCAACATTTTTGGGGGAACAGGCAATGCGGCTCAATCCATTCAATCCGGGAAGCATTCGGGTGGAAGATCAGCGCGGCGTCGGCGGGTTTCCCGGCGGTGGCGGCGGGCAGCTGGGCTGCGGCGCTATCGTCATTGCCCTGATCGGCGCGGTCGTGTTCGGGGTCGATCCCGGGCAAATGCTTGGCACGATGGAACAGATGCAGGGGGGGCAGCCCGGTGCCCAGGCCCCGGCGGCAGGAACCAGCGCGGAAGAAAGCTGCGCGGTCAACGCCTACAGCCAGGAAAGCTGTTCCGCGCTGTCGTCCCTCAATGAAACCTGGCAGCCGGCCTTCCAGCGGGCCGGGGTGGAGTTCCAGCAGCCCAAGCTGGTATTCTACAGCCAGCAGGGCCGCAGCGGCTGCGGCGCGGCGGAAAGCGCAATGGGGCCGTTCTATTGCCCGGCGGACCAGGGCATCTACCTCGACACCACCTTCTTCGACCAGATGAGCCAGCAACTGGGCGCGGGCGGCGATTTTGCCCGCGTCTACGTGATCGCGCACGAATATGGCCACCACATCCAGCAACTGACCGGCGTGGCCGATGCCGTGCGCCAGCAACAGCAGGCCAATGGGCGCCAGGCCAACCAGTGGCAGGTGCGGATGGAACTGCAGGCTGACTGTTATGCCGGGGCCTGGGCGGGCAAGAACCGGAACCTTATCGACGCGGGCGACTTTGAAGAAGGCATGACCGCGGCCAGCTCGATCGGTGACGACACGCTGATGCGCAATGCCGGGCAAAGGGTGAATCCGGAAAGTTTCACCCATGGAACAAGCGCGCAACGCATGGAAGCGTTGCGGCTGGGGCTGGAGTCGGCGGATGACACGAAATGTGATGGGATCGTTCCGCTGGGTTGAGGCATGCGGACTGCTGGCGGCGACCATGGTCGCCTGCCCCGCAGCCGCGCAGACCTCGCTTCCCGGCGAAAGCCCTTCCGCCAGCGACATCGCGATGACGCCGATCGAGGACCTGAACCTCAAGAAAGATCCGATCCCGCCGGTGTTGCTGGCTGCCGCGCAAAGCCCCTACGCCAACCCCGGCCTGAAGAAATGTTCGCAGATCCGCGAGGAAATCGCCGGGCTGGACGCCGTGCTGGGCGAAGATTTCGATACCGCCGCCCAGCCCACTCGTCGCCTGACCGCAGGCAAGGTAGCGCTGGGGCTGGTCACCGGCCTGATCCCCTATCGCGGGATCATCCGCCAGCTGAGCGGAGCGGCGGACCATGAATTCCAGTTCAAGCAGGCGATCTCAGCGGGCCTGATGCGGCGCGCCTATCTGAAAGGCCTGGGCGAGGCGACGAAGTGCCCCTACCCCGCCCGCCCGATGGCCCAGCCGGTGGGGATCATCCCGACCGAGCGGACCGCCGGGGAACCGGTGTTCGTATCCTACACCGTGGAACAACCCCTGCCCGGCAAATAACCAACGCGGGCGGGGTAATTCCCGCCCGTCGCCGGTCAGTGGTCCATCTTGGCGATTTCGGAATCGATCTCGCGCAGGGCTTCGGCGCGGGCATGTTCCGGCATCGACGCGCTGGCAATGGCCGAGCGGGCGGATTTCAGGGCGTTCAACGCCGTGGCCCGCACTTCGGCATGGCAAATGACCACGGTTTGGCTGCCATCGGCGTTGTTTTCCGTGCGCGCCGGGCCCTTGCCATCGCACCGCGTGACCACGTTGACCCGGGGTGCATCAGCCCCTGAACCCCTCATCGCGAAACGGTGCACTTGGGCATCGGCCCGCTGCTGGGCCCGGTCCTGGACACGCTCCTGTTCCGCAAACTGGCGTTCCAGGTCGCGCTCCATCTGTTCCATCTGGGCATCGAATGCCTGTTCGTCGAAGTCCTCACCACCATTGCGGCGGATGATGACCTGGCGATTCTGGCCTTCCCCCGGTGCCCCATCGGTCCGCAGCACGAACTGGCGAACCTGACCCGGTGCAGGAGGCGCTGGCGGAGCGGGTGGCGCGGGCGGAGCGACCCCGGCAATCGGCGTAACGGGCGGCACGGGCGGAACCGGAGGCAGCGGCGGCAATTGCGCCAGGGCGGTGGTTACGCGCTGCTGCGCTTCCGCGTCAGACAGTTCGCGGTCGGTCTTCAACACAACGGTAGTCCCGTCAGGCTGTTCGACCGTGTGGGTAAACGGCGTGTCACCCGCTGCATCCGATCCGGCGCGGTCGACGATCACGATCCGCTGCCGGACCTGCGGCGTCGGGGTCTCGGCACTGGCCTGTTCCTCCGCCGCGGCGTAGGAGATCGAGGCAGTCAGCGGCAGCGCCAAAGCTGCGGCGGCGACCACGCTGCGCCCTGCCCAGCGGCGGCGGGGGGACGGGTCGGCCATCGACAGGCTGCGCAGGCGGTGAATGATCGAGGCTTCGCCCAGCACCGGGCAGGCCATCGGTGCGGCCAGTGCACGGAATTGCTGCACTTGAGGCCCGGCAGCGATGGTGGCGATCAGCCGGGCATAACGGACCCGGTCTTCCCAGCCCTTCCCGGCCATGACGCGGGCATCGCAGGCCGCTTCCTGATCACGCCGCATGGCCCGCCAGCCCATCCACGCCAGCGGATTGCACCAATGCAGTGCCAGCAGCGCCTGGGCAGCCAGGTTGGCCAGCAGATCGTTGCCCCGGTGGTGCGCCAGTTCGTGGGCAATCGCCAGATCACGCCGCGTGCGGTCAGGCTGGGCCATGAACAGCAGCGGCAGGGCCACCACCTTGTCGGTCACGCCAAAGGCCACCGGGGACGCCACCACCGGGCTTTCGACCAGCCGGATCGAGCCCACCTCGCCAACCGGCCGCGCATCGGCCAGCACTTCGCACCGCATCCTGCGATAGGTGACGATGCGCCAGCCGATGAAGACGGCGGCCCCCATCAGCCACACGGCCAATGCAACCAAGGTCCAATCCACAACACTGGCGGCGGGAACGGACGCAGCCGGCAATTGCACCGGCGATCCGCCGGGCACTGCGACCCATTCCATGGCCGGGGCGGCAACATTTTCCATCGCCACTGCTTCCGGCTCAGGCGCAAAGGCGGCGGGCAGGACAATCGGCGGCAACAGCAAGCGCAGGAACGGCAGCGCCCACAGCATATAGGCGATCTGCGGGCCAAACTGGCGCGCCACCGGGCGGCGCAGCACCAGGACCAAAGCGATCAGTGCGCCCGTGTACAGCGCAGTGTCAGTCAACCAGGCGATCATGCTTTCATCCCCTGCAACAGTCGCTCGATTTCGGCGATATCATCGGCAGACAGCGCCTCTGCCTCGGCAAGATGGGCGAACAACGGGGCCGCGCGGCCGCCAAACAAACGTTCCACCAACCGCTTTGATTCGCCGCCGACGTAATCGGACCGGGCAATCAGCGGGCGGTAGAGGAAACGGCGGCCGTCGGGTTCGGTCGCGACGGCCTGCTTGGCCACCAGACGGGCCAGCAGGGTCTTGACCGTGGCTAGGCTCCAGTCGCGCCGGGTGCAGACCTCTTCGCACACTTCGGCAGCCGTCAGCGGGCTTTTGGCCCACAGCGCTTCCATGACCGCGGATTCGGCATCACTGATGCGGTCGGTGGTGGCGTCGTCACTCATGGCGGTACTCGCTCCGGCAGTGTCGATTACATCTGTAGCCGCAACGACTACGGATGTAAACATAAACCGGAGATGAACGGTTTTGCGCACCCGCCCCCAGCAGTCTAAGCAACAGGCCATGACCGAACTTCGCCCCCGCATCACCCGGCTGGAAGACTGCCACCGGATCGAGGATTTCCGTGAACTGGCGGCGCGCAAGCTGCCGTTCCCGGTATTCCATTACATTGACGGCGCGGCCGATGACGAATCGACGCGGCGACGCAACACCTCCGCATTCGACGATGTCGACCTGGTGCCCGATGTGCTCGCCGGGGTTGCGGACGTGGACGCCAGCGTGACCGTGCTGGGCAAGAAAACGCCCCTGCCACTGATGCTGTCCCCCACCGCGCTGCAACGGCTGTTCCACTGGCAGGGCGAACGCGCCGTCGCGGCGGCGGCGGAAAAGTTCGGCTTGTGGTTCGGCATTTCCAGCCTCGCCAGCGTCAGCATCGAGGAAATCGGCGCCAATTTCAGCGGCCCCAAGATGCTGCAGTATTACTATCACAAGGATCGCGGGCTGAACGCGGCGCTGCTGGAAAAGGCGCGGGTGGCGAAATTCGACGCGATTACCCTGACTGTCGACACGATCGTTTCCGGCAACCGCGAGCGGTGCAAGCACACCGGCTTCACCACCCCACCCCGGATCACCCCGGCCAGCTTCCTATCCTATGCCACCCGCCCGCGCTGGGCACTGGATTACCTGTTCCGGGAAAAGTTCGAACTGTCGAACCTGAAGGACCACGTGGCCGCTGGCAGCAACTTCGCGCTGTCGGTGCAGGATTATTTCAACACCATGCTGGACCAGTCGATGGACTGGGCGGCGGCGGAAAAGCTGCGCGATGACTGGGGCGGAAAGTTCTGCCTGAAGGGCGTCATGTCGGTCGGCGACGCCCGGCGCGCGGCGGCAA
>JBARAF010000345.1:0-2071 GCA_049791695.1 Croceibacterium sp. | reverse complement strand
CTCACCAACTCCTACAACTACAATCCTGAAACTGACGTAATTGGTACGTTCTCTTCTGCTGAGCGCCTCCAGTACGGCAGCGAGAACTACGTTGGTCGCTACACCGGGAACATGGCCGACTGGCTGGTCGTGTCGGCAGCCTACGGCAAGAGCAAGCTGCGCGACAGCACCCTCCCGCTTGACACCGTACGTCCGTATGTCGTCGACAATCGCACCTCGCCGCCGGCGATCATTGGCAATGCGTCCAACATCATCGAACTGGCTCAGGATGAACGTGAATTCTTCCGTTTTGACGCCGACTGGTATTTCGACCTGTTCGGTTCGCACCATGTTCGCGTCGGCTACGACAACGAAAGCCTGACTTCGGACAACCGCACGGTTTACACCGGCAATGCAGCTTACAATTACTACACTGCAGGCGCTGGTGATATTTTCGCACCGCAAGGTGTTGATTACGTAGCGGCCCGCACGTTCGTGAGCGGCGGCCTGTTCAAGACCAAGAATGAAGCGTTCTACATCCAGGACAATTGGTCTTTGTTTGACAACCGCCTGCAGTTGCAGCTCGGTATCCGCAATGACCGTTTCAAAAACTTCAATGCTGATGGGGACGTCTTCTATTCGTCGGGTGATCAGTGGGGTCCGCGCGCTGGCTTCACGTTCGACGTGTTCGGCGATCAGAAGGCAAAGTTGTACGGCTCCTTCGGCCGCTACTACCTGCCGATCCCGTCCAACACCAACATTCGCCTGGCCGGCGCGGAATATGATCTGACGCGCTACAACCGGCTGCTTGGTGTAAATTCGGATGGCACGCCGATTATCGGTGCGCCTCTGGTCGGGTTTGAAGGTGCCGACAGCTGCTACGACACCAGCATCAACAACTGCGAAAACGTCAGCGACGGCACGGCTAACCCCACCGAAGCTCTCGTTTCCAAGAACCTGAAGCCCCAGTCGGTCGACGAGTTCATCCTCGGCGGTGAAGTCCGCATGGGTGGTGGCTGGAAGTTCGGTCTGTACGGCACCTATCGCAAGCTGAACGAGTCGCTGGAAGACGTCGCTATCGACGCTGCGGTCCAAGCTTACTGTGACGAAAACCAGCTTGACTGCAACACGGCCAGCGGTTCGCCGATCTGGAGCGGTTTCCACCAGTATGTGCTGGTCAACCCGGGTGCGGCTTCGACCATCACCCTGTCGGATTTCGTCAACGGCGAAAGCACCCTGCGTACGATCGACTTCTCTGCGGCTGACCTCGGCTATCCGCAGGCAAAGCGCACCTACAAGGCAATCACGGCCACCTTCGAACGCGAATTCGATGGGGTCTGGAGCCTGCAGGGTTCGTACACGTACTCGCAGAACAAGGGTAACATCGAAGGCGGCGTCAAGTCGGACAACGGACAGGACGATTCGGGCATCACGACCGACTTCGACCAGCCGGGCTTCACCGTCGGTTCGTACGGTTACCTGCCGAACCACCGCGCGCACAACTTCAAGGCTTTCGGTTCCTACCAGGTTACTGATTGGCTGATGGTTGGCGCCAACGGCTCGGTGACATCACCGCGCAAGTTCGGCTGTATCGGTCGCGTGCCGGCTTCGGTCGATGCCTTTGCGGGTGCCTATGGTGCAGCGGGCTTCTTCTGCAACGTGAAGGACGGTAAGATCGTCACCGATCCGACGGGCTTCACCGTTCTCAACCCGGCAACGGGAACGACCACGCTGCAGTCGACCCCTCGCGGTTCGGTGTTCCAGAGCGACTGGCAGACGGAATTGAACCTGTCGGCAGTGTTCAAGATTCCGACCGAGAAGTACGATGCATCGCTGCGTTTCGACGTCTTCAATGTCTTCAATTCGCAGGCCGCACTGGACTTCGAAGAACGTGGCACTTTGAACAACGGAACGCCGCGTCGTGAATTTGGTCTGCCTACCGGCTTCCAGACTCCGCGCTTCGTCCGTCTGCAGTTCCAGATCGGCTTCTGATCAAGCCGGTCCGGACAGGACTAATGGAAAGGGCCCCGCTTGCGGGGCCCTTTTTTTATTGCCGATTGAGATTATCGAATTGGCAGGCCTTTACCAGGCA
>JBARAF010000344.1:0-4250 GCA_049791695.1 Croceibacterium sp. | reverse complement strand
GCCCCTCGCAAGCCGAACGATCCGCTACCGCCCTCCGCCACCAATCCGGCGGACCTGACTGCCGCGCTCGACTGGGCCCTTGCTCCGATCAACCCTTACTCCGGCCTGATCGATCGCGGGGCCGTGGCCGTGGGTGGTTTCAGCTGCGGCGGCGTGCAGGCGATTTCCATCGCCCATGATCCCCGCATCCGCACGCTGGTGGTGCAGAACAGCGGCCTGTTTGCCGATCCGTCGCAAGCCATGGCTGGGATGAAAGTGCCCAAGACGGCGCTGCGGGCCATCCACACCCCGGTGATCTATCTGCAAGGCGGGGAAACCGACATCGCCTATGCCAACGGCAAGGATGATTTTGGCCGCATCGACCATGTCCCGGCGGTGATGGTCAACATCCCGACCGGGCACGGCGGCACCTATGACAAGCCGATGGGCGGCAAAGCGGCGGGCATCGTGGTCGACTGGCTGCAATGGCAGCTGCGCGGCGACCAGGCTGCGGCGCGGACATTCGTGGGCGACAACTGCCGCCTGTGTACCGACAGTGGCGCCACGATCGAACGCAAGAACCTGCGCTGAAAGGGCCGGCGCTGAAAGGGCCGGCGGGGCGCCATCGGGCTGCCCCGCCGCCTCCCTGAGTTACAGCGCCCGCTTGTACAGCGCGTGCAGCCGTTCGAGCGCCTTCTTCGCGGCGGGTTCGGCCCATGACGGGCTGTCCATCACCGTCCAGCCGTGATCGCCGTCATAGACCTCGATTTCCGCCGGGCGACCGGCAGCAGCAGCAGCAGCGCGCAGCTGGTCCTTTTCCGCCGGGGCCTTGGCATCGTCATTGCGGGCGATGGCGAACAGGAACTGGGCCTGGGTATCGTCCAGCAGGTTGATCGGTGCCGTGGGATCGGTGCCGACGAGCCCGCCGCCGTGGAAGCTCGCCGCCGCCTTCACGCGGGAAGGCACTGCCGCCGCCGTGCGCACGGTGAACGGCCCGCCCATGCAATAGCCCTGGTTGCCGATGCCGCGCCTGGTATCGACCGCCGGCTGCTTGTCCAGCCAGGCGACCAGCGCCTTGGCCGTTTCCGTAATGGCGGCGTGGCTGTTCTGCGCCATCCACGGACCAACCTTCTGCATCCCGCCATTGGTGCGCCAGTCATCGAAATCCGCGAACTGCGGCGCGGGCGCGCTGCGATAGAACGGGTTCACCACCAGTACGGAATAACCTTGCGCCGCCAGATCACGCCCGATCATCTTGAAGGCATCGCGCAGGCCGGCAATGTCCGGCCACACGATTACCGCCGGGTGCTTGCCCGATGCGGGGTGGACGAAGAACGCGTCCATCGTCCCGCCCGGCGCGGGGAAGCTCACCATGCCTTCGGTCAGACCAGCCGGTGCCGACCCGGCATCCATCGGCGCGCAGGCGGCAAGGCCCGTGGCCGCCCCCAGCGCTGCAAACTGGCGCCGGCTGACGCCCTTGCTGGCCATATCATCCAGCAGATCCTGATCGCACATATTGCCTCTCCTCGCGCTGTCCCGTTCCGGCGCGGAGATTAGCGGGCGATGCAGCCGTGGCAATGGGGGAGCTTGCACTCCCCCCGCCGCCGCAGTCTGGTTCAGGTCAGGTCAGGTCGTCGAGGTTGATGACCAGGCCCTGTTCCGCCGCCGCCATTGCATCGCGGCGCAGCTGTTCGATCTTCAGGCGGCCGGCCGGGGCTTCCTCCTGCGGCAGGGCAGCCATCATCTTTTCGTGCAGTTCCTCGAAATCCGGCCCGTGTTCCGGGTGGGTCAGGATCAGGCCATCCTGCCGGGTCATGCCGTTCAGGATCTTGGTGCCGACTTCGTAAGGGTCCATCCCTTCTTCAAAGGCGGTGCCGAACTGTTCCAGCTGGGCCTGGCTGGTTTCCGGGAAGCCGCTGCTGCCAAACCCGTCCGGGCGCTTCATCGCGCTGGTCCAGGCGTTGGTGCGGGTCAGCGCCGGGCAGCACAGCGAACAGCCGATGCCATGCGGCGCGAGGTTGTAGCGGAGCGATTCCGTCAATCCGCGCACGGCGAACTTGCTGGCGGTGTAAATGCCCGCCTGCGGCCCCGGCAGGAATGCGGCCATGCTGGCAATGTTGACCACGTGGCGGCGGCCCCTGGCCTGCTTCAGGTAGGGCAGGAAGCTGACCAGCCCGTTGACCACGCCTCCAAAATTGACCCCCATGATCCAGTCGTAATCGTCATAGCTGGCTTCATCCGTCGGGCCGAACACGCTGACCCCGGCATTGTTCACCAGCACGTCGACTTCGCTAAAATGCTCCACCACTTCGGCCGCGACTTCGGCAAAGCGGGCCCGGTCGGTCACGTCAAGTTTCAGGAACAGCGGCTGTTCATAACCCTTGGCTGCGAACCATTCGGCCACCCGCGCCCGGTCATCTTCGTTGCGATAACTGAGTGCCAGCCGCATCCCGGCATCGGCAAAAGCCTGCGCCACGCCCAGCCCGATGCCGGTCACTGCGCCGGTGATGAATGCCACGCGCCCTGCCCAGGGCCTGTCCTGTCCGCTCATGTTCGCCAATTTCCTCTACCCAAGATCATCACGATCGTTAGTAATGCATTGCAAGAAATTCAGGCAAAGAATTTCACGCAAGGATTCTCGGGAGAGTCGATCGATGAGTGACAAGGAGCAGCGGTTCGCCGCGTTGGAAAACCGCGTTGGGCTGCTGGAAGACCAGGCCGCCATCCGCCGCCTGCACTGGGCCTATGGCTATTACATCGATTTCAACCGCCCGGATGAAGTGGCGGACCTGTTTGCGGAAGATGGGGCCGTGGTGTTCCTGTCCGGCGAATATGTCGGCCATGCGGGCGTGAAGCGGCTGTATGGCGACTGGATTGCCGGGCGTTTCACCGGTGGCCGCCCGGGCCCGGTCAACGGCCTGCTGCTCGACCATTTCCAGATGCAGGACATCATCACCGTCGCGCCTGACCGCAAGACCGCCAAGGGCCGGTTCCACGGCATCCTGCTGGGCGGCTGGCACGACGATTTCCAGGACACGCGCGAGGAGATCATGCCGCAGCAGTTCATGGAAGCCGGGATCTACGAAAACGATTACGTCAACGTGGATGGCGTGTGGAAGATCAAGCGGCTGGATTACATGATGCAGTGGCAGGGCGATTACGAAAACGGCTGGGCCCACACCACCGCCCACCTGCAACCCGCCGCCAGGACCTGGCCGGAAGACCCGCTTGGCCCGGACCGGCTGCTGCCTGCCAGCGAACACCGCCAGACCTGGCCGTACCGGCAGGACGTGCCGATGCATTTCGCCCATCCGAAGTTCGGCATCGCCCTCGCCGGGCAGGAAAAGCAGTGACCGGTTTCGGCGGATCGCCAGAAGATTCAGGTGATCCGCTGGACACCAGCGACCGCGCGTCGCTGACCGACCGGCAGGTGGCGGAACGTTTCATCGAAGCGTTCCACCGCCAGTGCCGGATGCGGGAAGCGTTCATGGCCTGGGTCCACCCGGATTACATCCAGCACAATCCCGAAGCGCCCGCCGGGCGGGACGAGACGCTGGAAGTGCTGGACCAGATCCAGGGCATTTACCCGCGGATGAGCCATGACGTGAAACGGGTGATCCACGGGGATGACGGGCTGGTGGCCATTCACCACAACTGGCGCGCCGAACCGGAAGACCTGGGCGCGGCGGTGGTCGATATCCTGCGGATCAAGGATGGCTGGGTGGTGGAACATTGGGACGTGATCCAGCACATTCCCGATCCATCGACGTGGAAGAACAACAACACGATGTTCTGACCGGCGCCAACAGCCGGCAGATTGGGGGAGAGACGATGGCCAAGCTTGAAGACGGCAGTGAAAAGGGCCTGAAAGGGCACTTCCAGGAAGATTTCAGTGTCCGCACCCGCATCGGCCTCGCCCCGCGATCCGGCCACGTGGACCGCGACGTGCCGTACAAGCGGATCGCGACGGAAGAAGCCTGGACCTTCCCCGCGCTGGTCAAGGCGCAGGTCGAATACCTGAACAGCGGTGAAGCGCCGGACGACGATTCGCTGAAGATGGCCGGGATGTTCGCCCATATGCCCAGCCTGCAGGACATGCTGCAGGATCTGGGCGATCTGCGCATCGCCCACATGGATGAATTCGGGATCGACCGGCAGCTGCTGCTGCTGACCGCGCCCGGTGTGCAGGTGGTGCGGCCGGGCGAAGGCACTCCGCTGGCGCGCGAGGCGAACGACATCGCCGCCGCCGCCTGCGCCCGCCACCATGACCG
>JBARAF010000343.1:0-1505 GCA_049791695.1 Croceibacterium sp. | reverse complement strand
GGCCCGGTTCGATCCTGCTCTACGGTGCTCTGCTGGTGCATTTCATCGCCGCACTCGACGCTTTGTGGAAGCGCCATACGTTGCGGATGCCTGCCGCTGAAGCGATAAAAATCCTCTTCGGCCTGAGCCTGCCTTTCCTCATCATCTATCATGTCGTCGGCACCAGGGTCGAATTCACGCTTTCGGGATATGACCGGGGCTATCCCGAGATCCTGCGCGCCATCTGGTCGTCCACATCATCGATCATCATGCAATCCGTTGCACTTGTGGTTGCCTGGACGCATGGCTGCCTGGGCATGTGGTTCTGGCTGCGCAACCGCCCGTGGTTCCAGCGCCGGGCTCCATTGTTCAAACTGATTGCGATCGTTGTTCCGGTGCTGTCGCTTCTCGGGTTTTACGTCAGTGCCCGCTACATGACGTCGCTCCCCTCCGTTGCCAGTGAGCATCCCTTCATCCAGGCAAACGCGAGTGATCTTGCCAATATCCGCCTTGCGCTGTTTTACGGCTTTGCTGCTCTGATTGGCGGCACGCTGGTGATAAAGGTCGTTCCGCGAAAAGGGCGCCTTCGCATCCGCTATCCCGGCGGCAAAGTCGTTTCCGTCAGTCCCGGCTTCAGCATACTCGAAGCAAGCCGCGCCGCGGGCATCCCGCATGTTTCCATTTGTGGAGGACGCGGCCGCTGCTCGACCTGCCGCGTGCAGATCCTTCAGGGGATGGACAACCAGCCATTGCCGGATGAGCGCGAAAGGGCAACGCTGCAAAGCATCGGCTCGCCCCGAGACGTGCGGCTTGCCTGCCAGTTCCGCCCCCGTCACGACGTATCGGTCCTGCCGCTGGTGGACGCCGATGCCCACGGCCACCCGACGCAGTTTGCAGCGGATCATGCCTCGGGCAGAGAACGGATGGTTGCGGCACTGTTCTGCGATCTGCGGGGATTTACCCAGCTCTCGGAACAGAAGCTGCCATATGACGTCGTCTTCCTGCTCAACCGCTATTTCGCCATGGTCGGCGAAGCCGTCGAAAGCTCGGGTGGCGTGGTCGACAAGTTCATCGGCGACGGCGCGATTGCGCTTTTCGGCCTCGATACGTCTTTCGAGCAAGCCTGCCGGCAGGCACTGGCAGCGTCCGTGCGCCTCGCAACGGGCATCGAGGCCCTCAATGAAGCGTTCAAGGCCGAACTTGACGCTCCCTTGCGTATTGCCATCGGCCTGCATGGCGGCCCGGTGATCGTCGGCAGGATCGGTTATGGGAAGGCAACGTCGCTGACGGCAATCGGCGATACGATCAATACGGCTAGCAGGCTGGAGGGCCTGGCCAAGCGGCACGACGTCGAACTTGCGGTTTCCGCCGATGTTGTCACGCAGGGCGGCTTTTTGTTTCCCGATCGGAAAATACAGGAGCTGCAGATCCGCGGCCGGGCGGCCATGCTCGAAACCTGGATGATTCCCAAAGCCATCGAGATTCGCCGTTTTCTGAACGATCCCGTGTAGAACGTCCGTCCGGCA
>JBARAF010000342.1:0-1893 GCA_049791695.1 Croceibacterium sp. | reverse complement strand
GTGCCGCGGCGGCCGTAATAGAAATGGCCGTCTTCGTTCGGGCGGCCTTTCGCCAGTTCGGCGCTGTCGGCGTAAAGGTGGGTGGAGGTGCGCCAGACCGGCGGATTGACCGCCGCGCCGGTCCATTCCGGCTTTCTCCCCGCTTCCGCGATGCGAGTGGCGGGGGCATGGTCCGGGCCGGACTTGCTCACGCCGCTGGCCCCAGTTCCTTCGGGGTGGTGGGGTCGCTGCCCCATTCGGACCAGCTGCCATCATACAACGCCACGTCCTGCTTCCCCAGCAGCACTTCCATCGCGAACAGCAGGACCGCGGCAGTCACCCCGCCGCCGCAAGTGGTGGCAACCGGGCGCGACAGATCGATCCCGGCTTCGGCAAAAGCAGCGCGCAATGCCGCTTCATCCTTGAAGGTGCCATCGGCGTTCAGCACCGTGCCGAGCGGCATGTTGCGCGATCCGGGAATGTGGCCATCGAACACGCCGGGGCGGAAATCCTTGTCTTCCCCGGTAAAGCGGCCCGCGCCGCGCGCATCCACCACCTGTTCTGCGCGGGTGTCCAGATTGGCCAGCATCTGCGCCTTGCTGCGTACGGTGCCGAGGCCGGTGCCGGGCGTTACCGCGCCGGTCGCGGGGCTGGCTGCGCCGTTTTCCAGCGGTCGGCCTTCCGCTCGCCATTTGCCGAGACCGCCATCCAGGATTGCCACATCGGCCAGGCCGTGCAGCCGCAGGATGAACCACGCGCGGGCCGAGGTTTTTACGGCGCTGTCGTCATAAATCACCACGCGGGCATCATCGGTTACGCCCAGCGATGCCATCCGCTGCGCAAACTGCGCTGCATCGGGAATGGCGGCGGGTACTTCGCTCGCCGGATCAATGAAGGTGGACAAGGCCAGATAGCGCGCGCCGGGGATATGGGCGGACAGGAACTCCGCCTCTGCATCGCGCCGGGCATCTGGCAGGTGGGCCGATGCGTCCAGGATCACCAGGTTGCTGTCACCCAGGTGGGCTGCCAGCCATGCGGTCGAAACGAGCTGTGAGGTCATGCCTGCCGGATTAGCCGCCGTGGCCCGCCGGAACAATGCCTCAGGTCAGGCAAAGATGCGCTGGGCCAGGTCCGGATAGACGCGCGGCCCCAGATCCAGCCGGAAGGGTTGCAGCGTGGCGGCATCGGTGGGGGACGGTTGGCCGACCAGGAAAATGCGCGTCACCGGCGCCATACCGTCAGCTGAAATGCGCAGGCGCAGCAGCGGCATTAGCAGGGCGATCTCGCCATGCCAGATCGGCACGATGTGTGGGAATGGCAGGCGGATTTCGCCCTTGGCAATGCGCTGTTCGCCGGGTGCGAGCAGGCCGAGCAGCTGGCTGTCCGCCCCAATGGCGGGGCCGGAGTTGCGGTCTTCCACGCTCAGGTCCGCATGGGCGGAGATCATGTCTGCCGCGATGGTCAGCCCCGTCAATGGCGCGCTGCCGTGGTTGGCCAGCTCTGCCTCCCAGTTCAGCACGGCGTTGACCAGCGTCAGGCTCATCCGCACCGGTATCAACGTAACCTGCACGGGTTCGCGCGGTTGGGCGCGGGCAATGGGGGCGGGTTCGGGCACCATGGCAGGATCTGCGGCGGGCAAGGGCGCGGCGCGGGGGCGTTCCACCACCGGCGTTTCGGGCTGGCGGGCAGGGCCGATCCGCTTGCGGAAGAACAGCCAGGCCAACCCGGCCCCCACCAGCAGGGCAGCAGCACCCAATACCCACGTCAGCCAGCCTGAATCCTGGTCCCCGTCCGCCGGCAGGGGCGGTGATGTTGATGCGGTGGGTTGCGGCAACGGCGCTGCAGTGGTGCCAAGGGGCCCGGCCGTTGGCGTGGCTGAAGGTGTTGCGGTCGGCGTCGCCACCTGCCCTGCAG
>JBARAF010000341.1:0-8986 GCA_049791695.1 Croceibacterium sp. | reverse complement strand
GCCCGCGACCGATTCCTTCCGCTGCCAATTTCAGGGCCACCGCGCGTGAACGCCGCTCCAGCTGATCGTAGGTAAGCGGAGGCAGGCCAGCCTGCCGCGCCGCGACAGCATCGGGATGCAGGGCAGCCTGGCGCATGAAAGCTTCTACGACGGTGCGAGCCTTCGCGTAAGCTTTGCCAGTCTGGATCGATGGTTTTTCCACCTGCTGCACCTCAACCTTCCCCTGCCGACTACGCGGACCAGACTAGACCTGCCATTCCTCCTTTTCGGCCCCGATTTGACACCGGCGACCTATCGCAGACCAGTGGCCTGCCGCGACCCAAAGGGCCCTGAGCTGCTCCTGGCGGAACCTCTCATGCCCGCAGCCTGTCTATGGCCGGGAAATCCGCGATGAAATTACGATTCCGTAGTGGGCCGAATGCGCCACTGTGTAAGTAGCTAACTCTAGTGGATAGGCGGCCCTAGCCCGATGCGCGGTTGTCTCGCCCGCGGAAATGGTGATGGGTTCGAACCTGCCATGCACGCGTTCATGTACCCCCTCCTGCCCACCGCACTGTCACCGCCGCACATGGCGCGACCGTTGTTTGGCGAACAATGGCTGGCCGCGCGGACCGTTGAAGGGCCTGCTGACCATCCCTCGCACGCCGTTGCCTGGGTCTCCGATTTCTCCGAGGACCGCCCGGTTGCGTCACGGCTCCTGTCCGGGCTCTCGCTGCAGGCCAGCGGGTTGCCGATGCCGAGCGAGGTCTGGCTCTGGCTTGGCAAACCTTGCCCGGTGCGGGGGATCGCGGGCTGGGAAGGCAACCTGGCCTGGCTCAATCGCCAGGAAGCGGCCAGGACCCGGCGCTTCCGCTTTGTCGAGGACCGCTGGAGCTATTCGACCGCGCATGCTGCGCTGCGGTTAATGGTCGGCGCGCTGATCGATTGCCCGACGCGAGCCATAACTTTCTCGACGACCGACATGGGCAAGCCGGTCCTGTGCGCTGAACGGCACGGGGTGCCGTTGGCCAATGCACTGCAGTTCAACATCAGCCACACCCGGGGCATGGTTGCCGTGGCGCTGTCCGGGAGTCCGGTAGGCGTCGACGTGGAACGGGTTCGGCCCCTGGCCGACATGCGCCAGCTGGTTGCCGACCTGATGGCGCGTGAAGCCCTGGAGGCCTACGACGCCGCGGCCGACGCCGAAGAGCGTGCGGCGCTGTTCTTCCGGTACTGGACGCTTGGCGAAGCGTTCATCAAGGCAACCGGCCAGGGACTCGACCAGGGGCTTTCCAGCTTTGCCTTCAGCGCCGACGGACCTCCCGTGCTGACCCGGGTCACTCCCGGTTGGGGTGAGCCCGCGCGCTGGCGCATGGTTCACGCCTGTTGCGAGAGACGAACCCACCCTTTGGCCTGGGGCTGATTGGGATGACCCGTGGCCCGACCCGCGACAAGGTTGCCCGGGGGGCAATCCTGCTGACCGCCACCCGGATGCTGTCGCGATCCTTCGACCTGATTACGCTGATTGTCCTGACCAGGGTGCTCTTGCCGGCCGACTTCGGTCTGGTTGCAATCGCGCTTTCGGTCATGCAGATGACCGAGGCGGTGCTGGAACTGTCGACCGGCCAGGCCATCCTGCAGTTCAAGTCCGTCACCCGCCGTCACCTCGACACTGCATTCACGATTGCGCTGCTGCGCGGGGGCGCGATTGCATTGATCCTCTGCGCCATCGCCCTGCCGCTGGCGATGTTCTACGGCGAACCGCGCCTTGCGGCCCTGACCTGTGCGATGGCCATCGCTCCGGCGCTGCGCGGCCTGCGCAGTCCGCGCCTGTACCTGCTGATCCGGCACCTGCGTTTCGGCCCCGAAGCGGTGAGCGAGTTCGTGGGCAAGGTGGTATCGCTGGCCGCAGCGGTCAGCCTGGCACTGGCCACCGGCAGCTATTGGGCCATCGCGGCCGGCACCATTTTCAACCCTGTGAGCAGCACGCTGTGTTCGTACCTGCTGGCGCGCTATCGGCCGCGGTTGTCGCTGGCCGACTGGCCGCAGTTCCGGCATTTCGTCGGCTGGTCGATGGCCAGCCAGACCGTCAGCGCGGTCAACTGGCAGGCTGATCGCTTCATCCTTGCAAAGTTTGCTTCGCAGTCGACACTGGGGATCTTCTCGACAGCGCGAGAATTTGCCGGCCTTTCGTACAAGGTGATGTTCGACACGATGCAGCGACCGGTGCTGTCCGCACTGGCCAGTGCCAACTTCGATACGGCGCAGTTGCGGCGGGCCTATACCATGCTGATCGCCGCGCTGCTCTCGGTCGGTCTACCGATTGCGGTCGGCCAGGCGCTGGTTGCCCCGGAACTCGTGCGTCTGCTGTTGGGCGAGAAGTGGCTGATGGCGATCCCCGCAGTCCAGGCGATCTCGCTCACCCTGCTCCCCGGCATCTTCGTGAACCTTACGATCAGCCTGTTCTACGCGACCGGTCAGCCACACCTCGTTTTCCGGCGCAATCTGCAGGACTTCCTCTTCCGTATCCCCGCGACCATCATCCTGACCTGGCAATGGGGCATGACCGGCGCGGTGATCGCGCTGGTCTCTGCAGACCTGTTCGTGGCGACGCTGTGCCTGTTCAGCGCGGGCCGGATCGCGGGAGTGGGCGTGATCGAACAGCTCGCCAGCCCCTGGCGCGGCATTGTCAGCACCCTGGCCATGGCAGCTACCGTAGTTGCGCTGCGCGCTGCCGTGCCGCCAGGCCCGGGGATAGTCGGATCACTCGAATTCCTGGCTCTGGCGGTTAGTGCAGCAGGCGCGGTCTATGCTGCCAGCCATCTTGCATTGTGGTATTTGGCTGGCCGCCCGGATGGCATCGAAGAAGTTGTCCTGCGCCTGGTGCGCACCAGGATATCCAGTTGCGTCCGGCCGAGCCTGGTATGATCATGGGCAAGAACGAGACGCCGCACATACCGGTTTTCGAGGTTGTTACGCTGGCGCTTTGCCCCAAGTCTCACCTCGACCGGTTCTGCGGTCACTACATCGATCAGGGCGCAAGCCGGGTGCGCGTGTTCCACGATGGCCTGACCAATTTGTCCTTTGCCGACCCCCGGATCGAACTGACGAGTTGCGACGATCCGTTCTGGCAGCGCCTGGGGATCGCCCGACCATTTTCGGTGGAGGCGCGGCAACGCGCGGTCTTCGCCCATGCCTATGCGCAGTGCCACGCCGATTGGTGCCTGGTGGTCGATGTCGACGAGCAGGTTTTCGGACCGCAACCGCTCGACAGCTACCTGGCTTCGATCGGCCCCCAACCCAGCTGCGTACGCTTTCTGACCGCCGAAGCAGTGTTTGCTCCGCAAGACGATCCAGATCGCGAATTCGGAGCGGGGGCCTTTCGCCTGCCGGTCCCGAAATATGCGGCACCATTTCTGTCCGCCCTGCTGTACCGCGAGCTGGCGGGCCTGTTCGTCCGCGGGATGCTGGGGCACGCCCGCGGAAAGCAGGCGATCCGTGCCGGCCTTGGCCCAATCGACATCGGCATCCACGACGTCTTCGACCCTTCGGAGGATTTCATCCGCTTCGATGCGTCGACCGCCGACAACTTCTGGCTCGCCCACTACGATGCGATCAGTTTTCCGTTGTGGCAGGACAAATGCCGTCAGCGGATTGAACGCCAGGATGCGCTGGAAATCGGCCGCAAGCGCGAAAGGCAGCTGGACCTGTTTTCCCGATGCGCAGGTGTGGGGCAGCAGCGCCGGCTGTTTCAGCGGCTCTATGGACTATCAAACTGGCAAATCGCGATCCTGCGCCGACTTGGTCTGATCAAGCAGCAACGACCGGTTCTGTGGGAAGGGCCGGACTACCCGGTCCGGCAGACCGCACCGGCCAATTCCGCGTAATACCCGCGCGATACCGACTGGCCATAGGCCCGGTGGCAATAGCTCAGTTCGGAAATGGTCCAGATGTCGCGGATGCGATAGCCCATCGCGCTGAGCGAAGCCTCGAATTCATCCCGGTTACGGACCGCATAGGGAATGTCGGCCTCAGGAAAGATCTCGTGCGTGACAACAGTCGGCCCGTCGCGAGTGGCGACCTTGTTCAGCAACAGATGCCTGGGCTTTTGTGGCAGGCGCTCGACCAGTTCGGACAGCGGGATGTCGAGGTACTGCAACAGTCCTGAACACAACAGGATCGGGCTGGGCGGCGTGTCTTCCAGCCGGTCGTGAAAGCTGAGCGCCGACAAACCCTCTTGCTCCGCCCTGATCCGGCCGGCCCGGACGATGGCTGGAACATCATAGATCGCCCAGTCGAAATCGTCGGGGAGGTCCAGGTGATCGCGAAAGGCGCGGTATTTGGTTCCCATGTGCCCCCCGGCATCCAGGATCCTTCCAGCCCCGGGGGTCAGACGCGCCAGCCAGAACAGGATCGGGTAGTCCCACGCATGAACGCTGGCCATGAATTCATAGGCCACATCGGCGACGCCATCGTGGTCATAGCTGGCGTGACGGTCGGCGCGGACGGCAGCAGTAGCTTCGGCATGGCTCGAGAAGCTGCCCTGGAAGCGGTGGTCAAGATCGCCATATATGCGCCGGCGCACACCATAGACCACCCGTCCCCCGAACTGCCTGAGTGTCGAAGCCATCATCAGGTCAATTTCCTGTCACGGGCTGAAAGCCAAGCTCGCCCGCCGGTTCGGCTGGCTCAGGCGTGGGGCGTGTCTGACGCCGCCATAGTGCGACCGGACGCAAAGCCAGCGCTGCCCCGGCGAACAGGGCGAACATGATCCCCGGGTCAGCCTTGGCCGAGGCGACTGCCGCCGGGATCAGCGCCAGTACCGAGGCAACGGCGAATGCGCCGCCAAGGCTATCCTCGATCTGCGCGCTGCTGCCCCAGGTCGAGCGCCGCCATGGCTGGAGCACGCTGAGCAGGTATACGACGAAAGTGAACACGCCGATCACCCCGGTCGAGCCAAGGATCGCGGTGAGCAGGCTGGATGAGCGGAAACTGCCCGGCCCGATCCCGAGCCCGTAGGAAGCCTTGAACGCCTCCCAGCCCTGCATTGCCCAGAACAGCCGCTGCTCCCCCGAACCCGAGCTCGACTTGCCGACCGTCATGTCACTGACCATCTCGCCGAATTCGATCGGCAGCGAGGGAACGGCGATCATCATGATTGAACCGATGACCGAAATGCCCAGCGTCGCGGCGAGGAACTGGCGGATCCGCAGCCCCGGTGCGACGTGCGGCAGGGTCAGTGCCCTGAGTACGAAGAGCAGCATGTAGGCAAACAGCCCGACATAGGCGGTCGACGACGTACTGAAGGCCAGCACCATGGCGAGCGCGAAGGCCACTGCGCCGGTCGCGGCGGGACGGATCGAGCGGTACCACAGCTCGGCATTGACCACGAACAGCGCGAAGCCGAACTCGGCGAAACCTGACGGTTCGGGAAACAGGCCCCGGATCCGGACGAACCCGTTGTGGGCTTGGTCAAGCTGGGCATAGTTGCCGTTGCGGAGCATCTCGAACACCGGATCCAGTGGCGTACCGCGCGCCGCCATGACCGCCAGCCCGATCAAGATATGCGCCCAGCCGACCGTAACCACGGCATCGACCAGCGCCGCCACCCCGCCACGGCAGGCACGGCAGAGCACAAAGGCGCCCAGAGCCACCAGAAGGGTACCAAACAGGTAGAAAGCCGTGGTCAGGTTCTGCGACGTCGGCCCGAGCATCACGGTCTCGAACATGTCGGCCGAAGCGGTCGGCCGGAGCGGCGCGATCTGGATGGTACCGGCAAACAGGCGCGGCGCAAGCACGGCGCTGGCCATGCCGAACAGGGTGAAGCCGGCAAGCCAGCGGTTGGCGCGCAGGGCATCGCCCAACACCGGGAGATAAGTATCCCGTCCGGCGAAGATCAGGACATATGACAGTACGATCGCCACCTGGACCGGCGGGATCGACGAGCCGCCCAGTGCCGGCAGCACAATCACGGCCGAACCGGCGAACAGGCCGCAGGCGACGATGAAGATGAAGGCGCTTCTCAGCGAACCCTTCAGCAGGATCGCCAGGCCGATGGCCAGCTGGATCGTCGCAATGAAAGTGAGCTGCACCTGGACCTCTTCCCTGCCGAACCGGACGCGCTGCTCACCAGGTTAGGGCTCGACGCGCGCCCGACTTTACCATGTCCCGCGCGCAGGCAGGCGGTAGGAGAAGGATTAGCCCTTTGGGGGAACAAGACGGCCGGCTGCCCATCCGGTTCTGCCCACGCCCCGCCCCGCTAAGCCTGATGAATTGGCACTTACCCCCTTTGCGACATAGCCTCCGCCCTCTGCTCGGTGGCATGGAAGGAAATTGCGGATCCGCACGGGCGGACCCTTGGGAGCAAGACTAGTGACCGCAGCTCTCGGTTCGACCATGGCAGCCCTGCTGCACGATCCCGCCGCAATCAGGCGGCTGGGGCTGCTCGCCGTTGTCACCGTGGCGCTCCCGGTCTGCGTCGCATTTCAAGCCGCTTCCCCTCGCGAAGGCGCACGCGCCGCAACCCCGGCAAAGACAGCAACGCCCGCTTCGGCGCTACCCGCAAACAATGCTGGCATCCCGGCGCTGCTGGCCAACAATACCGCGCTCATCTTGCCTGCCGAGGGGACTGTGCTGGGGCTTCCCGCCAAGCCATTCTTCTTTTCCGGTTCCGCCGGAGCCCGCGAACAGGCCGTGGCCTGTCTGGCCGCCGCCGCCTGGTATGAGGCCGGAAACAATGCGGCCGATCAGCGCTCGGTCATGCAGGTGGTGCTCAACCGCGTGGCCCACCCCAGCTTTCCCAAGTCGGTCTGCGGCGTCGTCCTGCAGGGATCGGAACGCAAGACCGGGTGCCAGTTCACCTTTACCTGTGACGGATCGCTCGATCATCGCCGGCCCGGCCCGGAAAGCTGGGCCATTGCACGCGCCCGGGCCGAGGCGGCGCTGAACGGGGCGATCGATACCTCGGTCCTGCAGGCCACCCATTACCATGCCGACTATGTCGCACCGTGGTGGAGCTTTCAGCTTGAGCGGCTGTCCAAGGTTGGCCGGCACATCTTCTATCGCTGGCCCGGCGCGCGCGGCACCCTCGCCGCACGTCCGGCGAGCTTTACGCTGGTTTCGGGCAGCACGTTCGAACAGCTTGGAATGGACGCGCGCGGAAATCTCGTGGGTCGCGACGCAGCGCTTGCCAGGACGGATGCCAAGATCCCGCACATCGATCCGGCGCCAGTCTCCCTGGACGATCTGTCCGCGCCGGCGATGTTGAGCGCCGCCGTGGTGCGTTCGCGGGTTCGCGTCATGGCGCTCGATGACGCGCAACCCATCGGCCGCTGGGCGATCGAGGCACTGCGCCGGTGCAGCGGGGAAGCCGGCTGCCACGTGATTGGTTATGCCGGCGCCGACCTTGCTGCGCGCAACGCGCCCTTGTCTGACAGCCAGCGCGACCTGCCGCAGTTCGTGCTGATCCGCGATGCCTCGTCCGGGCAGATCGTGGCGTTGTGGGACTGCGACAAGGCCCAGCGGCCTGACGCCAGCCAATGCCTGCCGTCATCGCGCGAAGCGGTGCGCTCGCTGATGCGTGAACGCGCGGGGACCTGAGATGACCGGATCGTCCGCCAAGCCTGCGCACGGGACGGTCGTCCGCAGTCGGCTTGCCACCCATTCGGTCGTGGACCGCAGGAACGTGTTCCGGCCAGCCGTGCGAGCCTATCCTCTGAAACGGTGGGCGAAGCCTTTGGTGGCGTTTTTAACGGGTGTTTATTCGAAGTCCGGCCGGTTGCCGGGCACAACAGCGTCGGGGCTGGCTAGCTAACCGGGTCGCACTGGGGAAGCATAAAGTGGCAATTCCTCCCGACAAGACACGCAAGACACTAGAAGGGTTACATAACTTGGCCTTGGACGAAAACAGTACGATTCACTTCGCTGAGTTCCAGGACATCAGCGACACCATGATGGACGGCTATGCCCGCTTCATCCGGCTCGGTCTGCCTGGGCAGACGGTGGCGCTGGCGATGCTCGGAGCGACGGTCAATCTCTATCGTCTGTTCGACATGCGCGATCAGTTGCCAGAGGTCCTGCGCGGTCTTGCCAGCCAGATCGAACAGGGTGAGCAGAAGAGTAACTGATCCCCACATCCGTGCGCCACTACCCCATTTGGGGTGACACCTATGCCTTGTTTCAAGCCAGCTTCCCGCCCTGTAGAATCCTCGTCAATCCGGCGCTCTGTGGCGCCCTTCCGGCTTGACGAGGTGTTGCTTGAACCCGGCCCATGACGATCGCCAATTGCGGATAGTCGTTGCCTTCGCAACAGTCGGCCGGGCCGCGATTCTCACCCGCGTCCTGTCACACCTATCGCTGCAGACCCGCGCGCCCGACGGGGTGCTGGTGGTCGGCACCTGTGACGCCGATGTCGAAGGTGCCAGCCAGGCCCTGGCCGGCTGCGAAGTGCTGCTTTCGCAAAAGGGGCTGTGCCGGCAGCGCAATGTCGCGCTCAACCACCTGGCGGGCAAGGCCGACGTCGTCCTGTTCCTCGACGACGATTTCGTCCCTGCGCAGGACTATCTCGAACAGCTCGAACGACTGATGGCGGCGGACGCGGGGCTGGTCGGGCTGACCGGTCATCTCCTGGCCGATGGCGCTCATACCAGCCCGATCGCCTTCGATGCCGCGCTGCGCCTGCTGCGCCGGAGCGATGGTCAGGTGTCCGAGCCGAGCAACGAGACCACGTGGCTCTATGGCTGCAACATGGCGATCCGCACCAGCGCCATCCCCGAACTGCGCTTCGATGAGCATCTGCCGCTTTACGGCTGGCAGGAAGATGTGGACTTTTCCTGTCGGCTGGGGCGCCATGGCCGGATGATGCGCGCGGCGGAGCTCACCGGGGTTCATCTTGGCACCCGTTCGGGGCGGATATCGGGAGTGCGGTTCGGCTATTCGCAAGTCGCCAACATCGTCTACCTGCGCCGCAAGCAGACCATCGGCGCGCGCCATGGCCTGGGGCTGATGG
>JBARAF010000340.1:0-3286 GCA_049791695.1 Croceibacterium sp. | reverse complement strand
TGACCGATCAGCGCGATGCGGCTGCCGTCAATGCCCAGGGGCGCTGCCCGCGCTTTCAGCAGGGCCACTGCGGCGGCCACATCGGCCCCTTGCTGCTCCACCGTCGCGGCGGGGACCAGTCGGTAATTGACCGACGCCACGGCATAGCCGAGCCCCTGCCAGTGGCTCAATTTGTCCGAACCGCGCATCATCTGCTTGTCGCCGCGCTTCCAGCCACCGCCGTGGACGAACACCACCAACGGCGCACCCGCCCGCGCTGCCGGCCAGAAATCGACCACCTGCAACGGGTCGGTGCCGTAAGCGATGCTTTGCTGCCCGTCGGCGCGTGCGGCCACTTGTGGCCGGTCATCCCGGCCTTGCGCCGCCAGCGTGCCGCCGCACAGGACGAGGAATGCCGCCATCGCCGTTCGCCTGGTACCAACCCGCATGATCGATCCTCACGTCTTTTCAGCGCAATTTCCACACTGTCTGATCCGCCGCGGACCAGCGCATTCGGGCAAATCGTCGCCCTTCGCCTTGACCCTGTGGCGGTGCGACAGTAACCGCCGCGGCTGAATTGCGGGTTTACGCCCGCTCCGTCCCAATCCGTTCGCCGAGTCCTGTCGAAGGGCGAACCGGACCACCCTGGCAGGTGGAGGAGTGTAGCCATGGCCAACGTCACCGTGATTGGCGCCCAGTGGGGCGACGAGGGCAAGGGCAAGATCGTCGACTGGCTGGCCAGCCGCGCCGATGCCGTCGTCCGTTTCCAGGGCGGGCACAATGCCGGCCATACGCTGGTTGTGGGCAGCACCACGTACAAGCTGTCGCTGCTGCCTTCGGGCATTGTCACCGGCACCCTGTCTTTGATCGGTAACGGTGTCGTGCTTGACCCGTGGGCGCTGCGTGATGAAATCGCGCGTCTCGAAGGGCAGGGCGTGACGATCACTCCGCAGAATTTCGGCATTGCCGACAATTGCCCGCTGATCCTGCCGCTGCACCGCGACCTCGACGGTCTGCGCGAAACGGCCGCCGGCAAGGGCAAGATCGGCACCACCGGCCGCGGCATCGGCCCGGCTTATGACGACAAGGTTGGCCGCCGCGCGATCCGCGTGTGCGACCTGGCCCACCTCGATGCGCTGGACCCGCAGCTGGACCGGCTGTGCGCCCATCACGATGCGCTGCGCGCCGGGTTCGGCCAGCCGCCGGTCGATCGTGCCGCCCTGGTGGAAGAACTGCGCGCCATCGCCCCGTTCGTGCTGCAATTCGCCCAGCCGGTGTGGAAACGCCTGCGCGATGTGAAGAAGGCCGGCTCGCGCATCCTGTTCGAAGGCGCGCAGGGCGTTCTGCTGGACGTGGACCACGGGACTTATCCCTTCGTCACCAGCTCCAACACCGTCAGCGGCACTGTGGCCAGCGGATCGGGCATGGGGCCGAATGCGGCGGGCTTCGTGCTCGGCATCGTCAAGGCTTACACCACCCGCGTCGGCTCCGGCCCGTTCCCCACGGAACTGGAAGACGAAGTGGGCGAAATGCTGGGCCGCAAGGGCCACGAATTCGGCACCGTCACCGCGCGCAAGCGTCGCTGCGGCTGGTTTGATGCGGTGCTGGTGCGCCAGTCCTGCGCCATCAGCGGCGTGACCGGCATCGCCCTGACCAAGCTCGACGTGCTCGACGGGTTTGAAAAGGTGAAGATCTGCACCGGCTACAAGCTGCACGGTGAAGTGATCGATTACCTGCCCAGCCACGCGGCCGACCAGGCTGCGGTGGAACCGATTTACGAAGAAATGGACGGCTGGGAAGGCACCACCGCCGGGGCTCGCAGCTGGGCCCAGCTGCCTGCGCAGGCGATCAAATATATCCGCCGGATTGAAGAACTGATCGAATGTCCGGTCGCTTCGGTCTCGACCAGTCCCGAACGGGACGATACGATCCTGGTGCGCGATCCCTTTGCTGACTAACCGTCAGTCCGCCATCCAGGAAACCAGCAGTTTGGAACGCCGATGACCTCTCGGGAAAAGACCGGATTGCTGACACTGGAAGGTGACAGCCTTTACCGCCCCTTTGGCGAAAAAGTGCTGACTTTCGCCTGGGGGGCGATCCAGTGGCCGTGGCTGCTGCGCAGCCTGTGGGGCGGGCGACTGGCCGACAAGCACGCGCTGCTGGATCGGCTGGGCCTGCCGCACGACGCGCTGCCCCACCTCGGCAGCTGGAAGGCGGATACCTATTTCCTGTGGCGGATCGTCCATGCGATCGAGAAATTGCGCCCGGCCGAAGTGGTCGAACTGGGCTGCGGTGCATCGTCACTGGTGATTGCGCGGGCGCTGGAACTGAACGGCGGCGGCCTGCTGACCAGCTATGACCAGCATGGCGATTTCGTCGCTTCCACCGGTGAATGGCTGCGCAGCAACGGCCTCGATGCCGCGATGCGCCACGCGCCGCTGGTGGAAACGCCCACCAGCTGGTCGCACAACTGGTACCAGCTTTCCGCTGTTCCGGCGAAGATCGACCTGCTGGTGATCGACGGGCCGCCGTGGGCGCTGAACCCGTTCATTCGCGGCCAGGCAGAGGCGCTGTTTGACCGGATTCCAGTCGGCGGCATGGTGCTGCTGGACGATGCCGCGCGCCCCGGGGAACGGGTCGTGGCCGGCCGGTGGAAGCGCCGCTGGCGCAATTTCCGCTTCGCGCTGCAGCCGGGGGCCAAGGGCACTCTGGTCGGCGAACGGATTACCTGACGCGCACAGCGTCTTGACCTGATCTGCATTTGTTCGCATCCTGTTCCAATCGAATCAGGAGAGCGAGCGATGGCGCAGGCACAATTCGCCTACCCGGGTGAACAGGATTTCGTGGAAGACCGCGCCGGGGTGACGCTGGGCGTGTCGATCTTTGCTGATCGCACTTGGTTGCGCGACGAACTGCGTGACGATGTGCAGGCAGCCGGGCTGGCCTTGCGCGATTGCGGGGAACTGGCGCTGCTGCTGGATGGTCCGCCGCGGGTGCTGGGCGAACTGGTGCTGGTCGATTGCCCGGTGGCCACTGGGGCCACGCTGGCGGCGCTGGTCCGGCTGGATGAACGCGCGGCCCATACCGGGGCGCAGCTGGTGATCTGCACCAATGTCGGCACCCTGGACGATGTCTTTGCCTGTTGTGACCAGTCCGGTCCGCAGATACTGGTCAATGCCACGCGGGCGGACCGGGTGATTGCGATTGGCCGGGCGCTGGCCGGGGCCCCCGGCCTGCGGGTGCGGGAACTTTCGGAAGAAGACCGGCTCAGCCTGCTGCGCCTGACTGAACAGGTCAGCCGCATTGC
>JBARAF010000339.1:0-6081 GCA_049791695.1 Croceibacterium sp. | reverse complement strand
GGACGGCGGTGCGGGTGCACCACGGCGCGGCGGAAGTTGCGGCGCGGGTGGCGGTGTTGCAGGACGATCCGCTGGCGGCGGGGCAGGACTGCCCGGTGCAGCTGGTGCTGGACCAGCCGATTGCGGCGGCGGCGATGGATCGGTTCGTGATCCGCAGCGCCGATGGGGCCCGCACGATTGGTGGCGGCTACCTGATCGACCTCAATCCGCCGCAACGCCGCCGCAAGCAGGTGCCGCGGCTGGCGCAACTGGCGGCGATGGCTGAGCCTGATCCGGCCCGGTCACTGGCGCTGCAACTGGACCGCTGGCCATGGTTCGTGGACCGGGCGCGGTTCCAGCGGGACCGGGCGCTGGGGCCGGGCCAAATGGCGGCGGTGCTGGCGGCGACGGACCACGTGGCCAGCGGCACCCACCTGTTCGGCCCCCGGGCCTGGCAAAGCCTGGCCGCTTCCGCGCTGGCGGAGGTTGCGCTGTTCCACAAACGCTTCCCACAATTGCTTGGCCCCAATCTCCAGCGGCTGGTCACTGCGCTGGATCCGCGGCTGCCGAAAGGGCCGGCGCAGGCCGTGCTGGAACGACTGGTGGCGACGGCGGAACTGGCGCGCGAGGCGGGGGTCTATCGCCTGCCCGGCCACCGGCTGGGGCTGGACCGGGCCGACGATGTGCTGTGGCGCGCGGTGCAACCGCTACTGGCGGGCGAGCACCGGTTTCGCCCGCAGCGGGTGGCCGGGCTGGCCGAAGCCATCCGCACCCGCGATTTTGACCTGCGCCGGGTGCTGAAAGCGATGAGCAAGCAGGGCAAGGTGATCGAGGTTGCCCCCGATCACTTCTTCCTGCGCGAAACGATGGTCGAAGTGGCGGTTATCAGCGGGGAATTGGCGCAAGCGGCGGAACAGGGCCTGTTCGGCGCTGCCGCCTTGCGGGACCGGCTCGAAGCCCACGGGCAGGGCGTGGGGCGCAAGGTGGCGATCCAGTTGCTGGAATATTTTGACCGCCAGGGGATGACCCTGCGGCGCGAGGACTTGCGGCTGGTCGATCCCCGGCGGCTGGCGGCATTTGTTTCCGGCGCGGCGGACTGATCCCCTCGCCAAGTGGCTGATTTTGCGGAATAGGGGCCGCACGGGGAAGAGAATCGTGCCCGGTGGCACGTCCGGACTTCAAATCCGGGTGGGGCTGTCTGCCAGTCCCGGGTGGGTTCGACACCCACTCTCTTCCGCCATCTCCCTTCCCATGGCCCGCTGCGGCCAGAACTCAGCTTTCGGCGGGCGCTTCCGGCAGGCCCGCATCCAGCCGACCGAGCAGCGTCGTCAGGAATTCGTTGTGCTGGTTGATTTCCTGGGCGGAATAGCCGTCCAGCAGGCGGTCCCGCAGGGCGTCGGCGATTTCAAAAATCTGTTCCAGCACCCGCATGCCTTCGCCGGTCAGGCGCAACTGCTTGGTGCGGCGGTCATTCGGATCGGGCAGCCGTTCCACCAGGCCGTCTTTCTCCAGCGTATCGAGCATCCGCGTCATCGTCGGGCCTTCGATCCGCAGGCGCTTGGCAATTTCGACCTGGGCGCTGAGCGAAGGCGAATTGAGGATGGCCCCCATCGCTTCCATGCGCGCCGCGCTTTGCCCGATCGTGCGCAGGTGTTCGTCCAGCATGGACCGCCAGCGCCGTGCCGCCAGCACCAGGCTGACCGAAATGCGGATGTCGTCAGTACTGCCGCCTTGCCGGTAAATCTCGAAGCTCGGCCGGTCGTCGCGCGCGGCGCGCCGGCTGTTCCCCGCGTTGCCTTTTACCATCGCTGTCCCGTCCAGTGGCGACCGCAAGTGCGGCGCGTCGATTGATGGCGGAGAAATTCCGCTGCCCCTCAGCAGCCTAGCGGGTTGCGGGGGTATCTTGTCAAGCATCGCGCCCGCGCAATAGACGGGGGATCGACGGTAAAGCCCTTTGCATGGCAGGGGCTTACGGGTAATATCCCTGTTGAAAGTCGCCCGGCCCAGCACCGCCAGTGTCGTTCCACGCCGCAAGGGTTCGCCCCCGGCTGGCCCGACAAGTGCCTTCGAGCGACGCATTTGGGAGGAAGTCATGACCTTCAAGGTCTCTATCAACGGCGAAACGCGCGAACTCGACGTCCCCAGCGAGATGCCGCTGCTGTGGGCGCTTCGCGGCGAACTGGACATGGTCGGCACCAAATTCGGTTGCGGCGTGGGCCAGTGCGGCGCCTGCACCGTGCAGGTCGATGGCGTGGCGCAGCGTTCGTGCTCGCTGCCGGTCTCCGCAATCGGTGAAGGCAAGGTGACCACGATCGAAGGCCTTGGCGAAACCGAGCTTGGCCGCGCACTTCAGTCTGCCTGGCTGGAAGAAGACGTAATGCAGTGCGGCTATTGCCAGGCCGGGCAGCTGATGAATGCATCGGCCCTGCTGCAGCGCAATCCTTCGCCCACCGCGCGCCAGATCGACGCGGCGATGAGCGGCAACATCTGCCGCTGCGCCTGTTACACCCGCATCCGCGAAGCCATTTCGCAAGTCGCCGCCGCCAACAAGGGAGGCAAGGTCGATGTCTGATTCCAGCACACTGGCTTCTGGCGCACTCTCGCGCCGCACCCTGCTGAAAGCCGGCGCTCTCGCCGGTGGCGGGCTGTTCCTTTCGGCCACCATCCCCGGTCTCGCCCATGCGGCTGCGGCGGCGGGTGCCGAACCGGCCTCGCTCAACGCCTTCATTTCGATCGCGCCCGATGGGATCATCACCATCGTCGGCAAGAACCCGGAAATCGGCCAGGGCATCAAGACGATGCTGCCAATGCTGATTGCCGAAGAACTGGATGCTGATTGGGACAAGGTCCGCATCACCCAGGCTGACAGCGATGTGAAGAAGTACGGCCCGCAGCTGGCCGGTGGCAGTTTTGCGACGCCGATGAACTGGATTCCGATGCGTCAGGTTGGTGCCGCCGCCCGCGCGATGCTGCTGGAAGCGGCCTCTGCCCGGATGATGGTCCCCGCGTCCACCCTGCGCACGGCCAAGGGCGTGGTGACCAACCCCGCCAATGGCCAGACGCTCAGCTATGGTGAACTGGCCAGTGCCGCCGCCAACGTGGCAGTGCCGGACATGGCCAAGCTGACGCTGAAGGATGCGAAGGACTTTTCCATCATCGGCAAGCCGATCGGCGGCATCGACAGCCCGAAGATCGTCAAGGGTGAAGGCATTTTCGGCGTCGATACCCGCCTGCCGGGCATGGTCTATGCCGCCTTCGAACGCTCGCCGGTGTTCGGGGCCAAGCTGAAGTCGGCCGATCTGGACGCGGTCAAGGCCGTGCCGGGGGTGACCAACGCCTTCATCATCAAGTCCAATGGCAACCCGGAACAGCTGGTGGACGGCGTGGCCGTGATCGCCAAGAACTGGTGGATCGCCAAGGAAGCCCGCGCCAAGCTGAACGCGGAATGGGACAACGGACCCTGGGCCAGCCATTCGACCGCCGCTTATGACGCTTCGGCGCTGAAGGCGTTTGAAAGCGGCAAGCCGGAAGAAGTCTTCGCCACCCACGGCGATGTCGATGCAGCCTTCGCCTCGGCCGCCAAGGTGGTGGAAGCGGACTATGCCTATCCGTTCCTGGCCCACGTGGCGATGGAACCGATGAACTGCACCGCGCTGGCGCACAAAGACGGCACCATGGAACTGTGGGCCCCGTCGCAGATCCCGCAGGGCGGCCAGCAAGCCGTGGCGCAGATGCTGGGCGTGGCGCCGGAAAAGGTCGTCGTCCACATCACCCGCATGGGTGGCGGTTTCGGCCGGCGGCTGATGAACGATTACATGCACCAGGCGGCGGCCATCGCCAAGGAAATGCCCGGCACCCCGGTGCAGCTGATCTGGAGCCGTGAAGACGACGTCCGTTCGGATTTCTACCGGCCGGCCGGGTACCACCGCCTGCGCGCGGCGCTGGATGACAAGGGCAAGATCACCGGGCTTGAAGATCACTTCGTGACCTTCAAGACGCCGCCGGGGGGCCAGTTCAACCCGGCGTCCATGCCGGCGGAGGAATTCCCGGCCAAGTTCGTGCCCAATGTCCGCTATGCCCAGACCAAGCTGGACACGGCGGTGCCGATGGGCGCCCTGCGCGCACCGACCTCCAACGCGATGGCTTTCGTGTTCCAGTCGTTCCTGGACGAAGTGGCGCACAGCCAGGGCAAGGACCTGCCGACGCTGCTGCTGGAAATCGTCGAAGGCGGCAAGGCGGATGAAGCCCAGACCGGTTTCTTCGGCCGCCAGCCGGGCTTCGATCCCGCACGCCTGCGGGCCGTGACCAAGAAGGCGCTGGCGATGTCCGGTTGGGGCAAGCCGGTGGCGGATGGCCACGCGCTCGGCTTCGGTTATTACTACAGCCACCTCGGCTATTTCGCCGAAGTGGTGGAAGCCAGCGTTGGCGCCCGTGGCCAGATCAACGTCCACAACGTGTGGGCGGCGGGCGACGTCGGCAGCCAGATCATCAACCCGTTCGGCGCGCTGAACCAGGCCCAGGGCGCGATCATCGACGGCCTTGGCCAGGCGACCTCGCTGGCGGTGGAGATCGAAGGCGGCGCGGTGAAGCAGTCCAACTTCCACGATTATGCGGTGCCGCGCATCAATGCGACGCCGCAGATCCACGTGGAGTTCGTGAAGAGCGACAACGCACCGACCGGCCTTGGCGAACCGGCCCTGCCGCCGGTGATCCCGGCGCTGACCAATGCGCTGTTCAAGCTGACCGGCAAGCGCGTGCGCAAGCTGCCGATCGACCCGAAGCAGTTCGCGTAACAGCATAGAAATCGGGGCCGCTCGTCCAGCCGGACGGGCGGCCCCGTTTCTGTCTATTTCTCCCAGCCGGTGGGGGACTGATAGGGCACCACGATGCCCATCGCCTCAATCTCGTGCATCTGGCCACCCCAGACCTTGTAGATGTGGATCGCCGGCATATCGAACCCGGCCCCGGTGCTGGCGCGGATCGTGCGCCATTCGCTGCCCGGCACGCCGATCAGGCGGTACCGTTCCTCCTTCATGTCGTGGTGGAAGTGGCTCATGCCCCAGACGAGGCCGGTCACCGGATCGGCGATGTCCACCCGGCGGCTTTCGATCGTGTCGATATATTCCCACATGTTGGTGTTCATCTGTGCCGCGCAGCCCAGCCCGCCGAGATAGGCGAAAGCCGGATCGGTCTGGCCGTTGCCTCCGGGGGAGGTGCGGACCATCGGATTGCGAGCCGTCTGGAACCCGTTTTCGCGCCGCTCGCAATCGTCGGCAAACGGGGTGTAGGCGCCGTTGTTCAGGTCCAGCGCGTCGTAATAGCTGCGCCCGATATGGAGCAGCCGCCCGCGGGAATCGGCGTAGTCTTCGGGCACGGGCCGCATGATTGCCGGGCGCACCACTTGCAGGTTGGCGATCTGGCCGGGGCTGAGATTGCCCGCCACCATGTGTTCCGCCTCCACGATCTTTCCACCGGCGCGCTTCAGGCGGATGCCGACCAGCGCGGGCTTGCCGTCCACTTCCATCATCGCCAGCAGGCCTACCTGTTGCGAGACCGGATCGGCGACGTGGATCCGGAACTGCGTCGGCCCCTTGGTGGCGCTGCGCCACAGGCCTTCGCCGGGCTTGATCGGGTGGACGTTTTCAACCGTTGCCACTGCGGCGGCCAGCGAGGCCTTGCCCGGATCGTGCGCCACCAGTGCGGCGGTATAGCTATCCGCCATGCCGATCAGGCAGGCACGGTCGCACTCTGCGTCATTGGCTTGCGCCGCAATAGGCATGGCCAGCGCCAGGGCCGCAACCCCGGCCAGCAATTTCAATGCCTTCATGTCCAATCCCCTGTCCCGTGATGACCGTATCTTGCGCCCGGTTCGCCCGCAGACTGCCGTTCCACCAGTGTCTGGGCAAGTGGCGATTGCGGGCCGCGCAAAGGTGGCTAAACAGGGCGCCAAGCTACACTGGGAGGTGACGATGCGCTTGGGACGGATTTTGTTGGCGGGATGCGGTGCGGCCATGGCGGCGTTGTTGGCCCAACCGGCCGCTGCGGCCACCGATTGCACATCGCTGACCGGGCTGAAACTGGCCAATGGCCGCGTCACTGCCG
>JBARAF010000338.1:0-4798 GCA_049791695.1 Croceibacterium sp. | reverse complement strand
GCCAGCGATACCGGCCAGCCGCCCGCCGCCAACTATGGCCAGCATGGTGAAGCCTTCATCAAGATTGCCGACCAGCTGGGCCGCTGGCTTGACGGGGTGCAGGGCTGACCAGCCTGCCCATCACGCGGCGCGGCCTGCTGGCCGGTGCTGCCATCGGCGGCGGGCTGCTCGTCGCCTGGAACCTGTGGCCGCGCGCCTTTGACGCCCCGCTGACACCGGGTGAAGGCGAAACCGCTTTTGGGGCCTGGCTGAAAATCGGCCGCGACGGGGTGGTGACGGTGGCCGTGCCGCAGGTCGAAATGGGCCAGGGCGTGACCACCCTGTTGGCGCAGATCGTGGCCATGGAACTGGGCGCGGACTGGCGGCAGGTGGCGGTGGAACCGGCGCCGGTCAGCGGAGCCTATGCCAACCTGCCACTGGCCGCCGCATGGGCGCCGCTGTGGCGCCCGCTGGTCCTGCCGCTGGCAGACGAGCCAGGCGACTTGCTGCTGCGCCGCTGGGCGGAAGGAGCGAACTTCACCGTTACTGCCGGAAGCACCTCGCTTGCCGCCTATGAAGCGCCTTGCCGTGAAGCGGCGGCCACGGCGCGGGCCCTGCTGGCAATGGCGGCGGCGGACCGCTGGGATGTCAGCTGGGAAGAATGTGACGCCGCAGGCGGCTTCATCACCCACGGCAAGAACCGGCTCAGCTTTGCCGAACTGGCGGCAGAGGCGGCCGATTTTACCGCGCCCGATCCCGCGCCCTTGCGGCCAGAAGCGCCGGCGGACGCGATGCCGCAAGTGGCCGATGCGGAAGACCTGGAAATCGCCTTCCCCCGGCTGGACCTGCCGTCCAAGGTTGATGGCAGTTTCCTGTTCGCAGGGGACGTGCGGCTGCCGGACATGGTCTTTGCCGCGATCCGCCATGGCCCGCTGGACCGGGCCGACCTGTCCAGTTTCGACCGGCGCGGCGCGGCCGGGATCGAGGGGCTGGTCGGCGTGGTCAAGGGCAAGCGCTGGCTGGCCGCCGTCGCCACCAGCTGGTGGGTGGCGGAACGGGCGGTGGAAGCGCTGGCCGCGCGTTTCCGCGTGGTCAATCCGGTCAGTTCCGCCCGTATCGACGAAGCGCTGGACAACGCGGTGCGCCGGATCGAACCGCAACGGATTGCGGAACGCGGGCAGGGCGATGCGGCGATGGCCAAGCCCAGCGTCGCCTTGCGCTATGACGTGATGCCCGCCGTCCACGGCACGATTGAAACCGCCGCCGCCACGGCGCGATTGCAGGACGGGCGGCTGGAACTGTGGATCGCCACGCAAGCGCCGGAAGCGGTGCGGCAGGCGGTGGCCAAGGCGCTTGGCATGGCAGCGGACCAGGTGGTGCTGTACCCGATGCCGGCTGGCGGCAGTTTTGACCGGCGCCTGGACCATGATCATGCGATTGAAGTGGCGCTGATCGCCCGCGAAGTGGGCAAGCCGGTGCAGCTGGTCTGGTCGCGCTGGCAGGAACAGCTGATGCTGCGCCCCCGCGCGCCGCTGGCCGCCGTGCTGTCGGCCCGCACCGGGCAGCAGGGCTATATCGACACCTTCCGCGCACGCGTGGCCACGCCGCCCACGGCGCAGGAATTCGGCCGCCGCCTGTTCGGCAATATGACCACCTGGGGCGCGATTGACGAGGTGGCGGGCATGGCCGACCCGATGGCGCTGGCCGGGCTGATGCCGTTCTACTCCATTCCCAACGTGGCGATTGACCATGTGCCGGTGCGCATCGGCCTGCCGACGGGGCCGATGCGCGGCGCGGCCCACGGCACCAGCTGCTTCATGGTCGAAAGTTTCCTGGATGAAATCGCCCAGGCCAACGGGCAGGAACCACTGGCTTTCCGCATTGCCATGCTAGGGCATGATCCGCGCATGGTCGCCTGCCTGCAAAGCGCGGCGCGGGCGGCGGAATGGGGCGGCGGGGCCAGCGGCAGCGCGCAAGGGCTGGCCTGCCACCGGATCGATCTGGGGGACCGCAGCGGCTATATCGCGCTGGTCGCCACTGCCACCGCGGGCGAAGGCGGGGTGCGGGTGGAAAAACTGACTGCCGCGGTCGATATCGGCCGGGTGATCAACCGCGACATCGCCTTGCAACAGGTCGAAGGCGGCCTGCTCTATGGCGTCGGCCTGGCGCTGGGTTCGGGCGTGGAATACGAACGTGGCCTGCCCTTGCAGGCGCGGATCGGTGGCATGGGCCTGCCGACCCTGGCGGACAGCCCGCAGGTGCAGGTGCAGATCGTGCCCAGCAAGGCGGAACCGTTTGATCCGGGTGATCTGGCCGTGGCCCCGGTGGCCCCGGCGATTGCCAATGCACTTTTTTCCGCAACCGGGCTTCGCCTGCGCCGCCTGCCGCTGCTATCGGGCGGGTTATGACATGGCAGACCCAGCAGCTTCCCGCTGACCACGCGCCGGTAAAGTCCGGCCAGGTCGGCGTGCTCCTCGTCAACCTCGGCACCCCCGACGCGCCCGATGCGCCGGCGGTGAAACGCTATCTGGCGGAATTCCTGTCGGACCGGCGGGTGGTGGAAATCCCGGCGATTGCCTGGCAGCCGATCCTGCGCGGAATCATCCTGAACGTGCGCCCGAAAAAAAGCGCCCATGCCTACCAGCAGGTGTGGACTGACAAGGGATCGCCCCTGGCGGCAATCACTGCAGAACAGGCAGAAGGCCTGCAACAGCGGCTGGGCACCGGGGTGCAGGTCGATTGGGCGATGCGGTATGGCAACCCGTCGATCCCCGACCGGCTGAACGCGCTGATGGCCAATGGTTGCGACCGGATCCTGCTGGCCCCGCTGTACCCGCAATATTGCGGCGCGACCACGGCGACGGTGGTGGACAAGGCGGGGGAAACGCTGGGCAAGCTGCGCTGGCAGCCCAGCTTGCGCACCCTGCCGCCCTATTACGATGACCCGGTGCATATTGCCGCACTGGCGCGGGATCTGGGGGCGCAGCTGGATGGGCTGTCGTTCGTGCCGGAAGTGCTGCTGCTCAGCTATCACGGGATGCCGCAGCGCACGCTGCAACTGGGCGATCCGTACCACTGCCACTGCCGCAAGACATCGCGCCTACTGGAAGCGGCGCTGGCCCGGCCGGGCCTGCGGATCGAAACCACCTTCCAGTCACGGTTCGGCCGCGCCAAGTGGCTGGAACCGGCGACCGATGCGGTGCTGGCGGCAGAGGGGGCCAAGGGCACCCGTCGCCTCGCCATCGCAGCGCCCGGCTTTTCCGCAGACTGCCTGGAAACGCTGGAGGAACTGGCGATTCGCGGGAAGGAACAGTTTATCGCAGCAGGCGGGGGCGAGTTCGCTTCGCTGTCATGCCTCAACGCTGGTGAGGACGGGATGGTCATGCTGGAGGCGCTGGTCCGGCGCGAACTGTCCGGCTGGATCTGACGGAGCCGCTGCCGGGGCCACCTTTGTTGCCAGCCAGATGGCAGTAACGGCCACGACCGTGCCTGCCAGGATGTCGACTATGTAATGGCCGCCCACGAGCACGGCCGTCACCATCATCGCCGCGTTCAGCAGCGCCATCGGCCAGCGCAGCCATGGCAATTGCCAGCCGCCCCAGCCCAGCAATACTGCGCCTGCGGCGTGGAAGCTGGGGAAATGGATAATACCGGTGAGGACGTCGAGGCCGATTGTCCGCCACGTGCCGTTCCTGGCCCCTTCGAACACGTCGATCCAGACGAGCATATAGGGCGGGCTGCCATAGGCCGGGGTAAGCGGGAACACGATGCAGCAGATCATGAGTGCAAAGCACCAGGCGAGCAGGAACCGCCATGCCATGGAGGAGCGCCGCAAGAGAAAGAACGCGCCCAACAGGATGAAAGGCTGGGTTTTGAGCGTGTCGTAAATCCAGGTAGACAGCGCAAAGGCCTGCGGCCAGGTTTCATCCCAATGCAGCAGTACGGTCCGGTCGAAGCCGAACAGCATTCGGTCCGCCATCGCGAATTGCGCGTCGCGCAGGGGCATATCGAGCCCCGCCGCGATGAAGGCCGTGATCGATGACAGTGTGGACACGATCAACAGCAACAGGCTGCTTTCCATCGCCCCGGCCAGGTTGGCAAAGCCGGTCCACCTGATCAGCAGGGCGAAGCCGGTAAGGGTACCGAAGGCGAGCAGGAAATCGCCCACGAATTTCCGATCCCAGCTATATCCAAAAAACTGGACCGCCAGGCAGGCGAACGCCGTCAGCAGCAGGATGCAGGCGTAAACCGGGAAGGCTTGCTGGTCGAAAAAGCGCCGTCCCCGTACCCATGTGGCAACGGATACGACCTGGTTGGGAAGCGCGCTGACGGAAGCCATGCCGGCATCCATCGCCGATCATGGTTAAGTTTGCGTCAACACCGCCGATCAGAAATCGATCGCGATGCCGTTCTTCACCCAGTCGCCATAACGGGTCGGGCTGAGTTCCTCAGGCGGGCCCGGCGCCCGTTGAGGAGCGGGCGGCGGGGCGTCGCTCCAATAGGCGGGCTTCACGAAAGGGCCTGGTCGCTGGGTGGCGCGCTTGGTCATCGGATGAACATGGGGCGGGTGGCGCTGCGATGCAATCGCCTATAGGGCGCAGACGATGAGCCAGCCGCCGAAAACCACGCCGAACAGGCGCCCCGTCAAACGCCACCCCAACGTGACCCCGGGCCAGACCGAAATCCAGGGATCGGGTGCGCGCCGTGCCGCGCTGCGCCTGATCGACGCCGTGCTGCGCCGGGGTGAAACGCTGGACCAGGCGACCGGCCCGGCAACCTCCGGGTTGCTGACCACGTCAGACCACGCGCTCGCCCGCGC
>JBARAF010000337.1:0-4604 GCA_049791695.1 Croceibacterium sp. | reverse complement strand
GGGTGGAACGGGTTTACCCGCACGCCAGCCGCGCCGAACGGCGCGACATTGCCGAATATTACCTCGACCGCGTTGGACTCGCTGACAGCAAGGACAAGATGGCGGCGGAAATGTCCAACGGGATGCGCCAGCGCGTCGGCATCGCCCGCGCCTTCGCCCTGTCCCCGCGCCTGCTGCTGCTGGATGAACCTTTCGGCATGCTCGACAGCCTGACCCGCTGGGATCTGCAGGACGTGCTGGTGGAAGTGTGGAACCGCACCAAGGTGACCGCGATCATGGTGACGCATGATGTGGACGAAGCGATCCTGCTGGCCGACCGGGTGGTGATGATGACCAACGGCCCCAACGCCACCATCGGCAAGGTGCTGAAGGTTGACCTGCCGCGCCCGCGTGACCGCAAGGAATTGCTGAACGATCCGAAGTTCTACGAATACCGGCAGGAAGTGCTGCACTTCCTGGCCGAATACGATCACGGGCCCAGCGCCAAGGCGGCCTGAGCCCCACCAATACCCGGCAGGCAACGGCGTCTGCCAGTTTCACCACTTCGCCAACAGGGGGTGGGCCGTGCAGTCGCGCGGCCCCGGACAGGAAAGGTGTGTCCATGAAAAAGACCGCGTTGTTTCTTTGCGCAGCAAGCGCCGCGATCATTGCTTCACCAGCCATGGCCAAGGCGGGCGATCCGATCCCGCTGGGGGATGATCTGGTGCTGGACATCATGGCCAATGCCCGGCTGCGGTATGAAACGGTCGATCAGGCGAACATCGTCAACACTGCCGATGCCCTGACCACCCGCGCGCGGCTGGGGGCGGAACTGAAAGCCGGCAACTGGGCAGTGCTGGTGGAAGGTGAAGGGACCTTTTCGCTGGTCGACCATTTCAACGATACGATCCCCGGAAACGGCGTGGAACCGTACCCGGTGGTGGCCGATCCCGATAACCTGGAGCTGAACCGGGCGCAGGTTTCGTGGATGAAGGATGGCACCGGCTTCACCCTTGGCCGCCAGCGGATCAACCTGGATAACCAGCGGTTCGTGGGTGCGGTCGGCTGGCGGCAGAACGAACAGACCTTTGATGCGCTTCGCATGCAGGCAAAGCTGCCCGGGCTGAAACTCGATTTCACCTATGGAACGTCGCAACGCACCGTGTTCGGGGTGGACAGCCCGAGCGAGCATTACGATGGCGACATGGTGCTGGTGAACGGTGCGGGCAAGTTTGCCGGGGCGGATGTGACCGCTTTTGCCTACCTGCTCGACTTCGATACCCGCGCGGCCTTTTCCAGCCAGACCTATGGCCTGCTGGCCCAGCGCGCCTTCCCCATTGGCCCGGCCAAGCTGACCGTGCTGGCCAGCTATGCCCGGCAGTCAGACTTTGGGGCGAACCCGAAGAATTACTCGGTCGATTACGCCAACCTGGAACTGACCGGCGCGCACAAGGGGTTCTCGCTGGGCGCGGGGTATGAACTGCTGGGCAGCGATGGCGGATTGGCCGCGTTCCAGACGCCGCTGGCGACCCTGCACGCGTTCAACGGCTGGGCCGACCTGTTCCTGACCACGCCCAACGGTGGCTTGCAGGATCTGTACCTGAAGGCCGGCTATGCCATGCCCAAGCCGCCGCTGCCGGGGCTAGTCTTTGCGGTGCAGTACCACCGGTTCGACAGCGATTTCGGTTCGGTAAAATATGGCAACGAATGGGATGCCTCGGTTGGCTTCAAGCTGGGGCAGGTGGGCCTGATGGCCAAATATGCCCGCTATGAAGCCAGCGCTTTTGGCAGCGATACAAGCAAGGTGTGGTTGCAGGCCGAATGGGGCTTCTGACCGATTGAGCCCGCTGGGGGCAACAGACTTTGCTGCACTGCAAAAAAGTCTGTTGCCGCCGGGGCCGATTTCGGGTTAGAACACATTCGAAAGCGGAATCGCCTTCACCCATTGCCGGGTGATCCAGGGGCCTTCCGCCAGTTTCAACATTGCGTGGCAACGGTGCCGCCAAGTCTGCCTTTCGGGGCGTGACCTGGCGGCTTTTTTGCGTGCGCGTTTTGACCGGAGTGACAGGTGAACGCACCGATGAAATTCGACGAAACGGCAGGCCGCGCCGGCTTGCCGGAACGTCTGGTCGTGATCGGCAACGGCATGGCCGGGTGCCGCGCGGTGGAGGAAATCCTCGCCCGCGATCCCGCCCGGTTCGCCGTGACCATCTTTGGCGCGGAACCCCGGGTCAATTACAACCGCATCATGCTGTCGCCCGTGCTCGCGGGCGAAAAGAGCTTCGACGAAATCGTGATCAACACGACCGAATGGTATGTTGAAAACGGCATCACGCTGGTCAGCGGCGATCCGGTGGTTTCGATCAATCGCGAAGCCAAGGAAGTGATCGCCCGGTCCGGCCGCGTCGAACCTTATGACCGGCTGCTGATCGCCACCGGGTCCGATCCGTTCATCATCCCGGTCCCGGGCAAGGACCTGCCGGGCGTGGTGACGTTCCGTGATCTGGATGACGTGGACAAGATGCTGGCCGCGGCGGATCGCGGCGGGGATGCCGTGGTGATCGGCGGCGGCCTGCTGGGGCTGGAAGCGGCGCACGGCCTGTCCCTGCGCGGCATGAAGGTAACCGTGATCCACCTGATGCCGACGCTGATGGAACGCCAGCTGGACGAAGCGGCCGGCTGGTTGCTGAAGGCCGAACTGGAACGGCGCGGGCAGGTGATCCTGACCGGGGCAGACACTGCCGAAATCATCGACCGTGACGGCCATGTCGGCGGGGTGTTGCTGAAGGATGGGCGCACCATTCCGGCGGATATCGTGGTGATGGCGGTGGGCATCCGCCCCGCCACCATGCTGGCCAAGATGGCCGGACTGGAAGTGGAACGCGGGATCGTGGTGGACGATCACATGGTCACGTCCGACCCGGATGTGCTGGCCGTGGGCGAATGCGTGCAGCATCGCGGGGCCTGTTACGGCCTGGTCGCGCCGCTGTGGGATATGTGCCGCGCGCTGGCCGACCATGCCACCGGCCAGCCCAGCGGCTATGGCGGTTCGGTCACTTCCACCAAGTTGAAGGTTTCCGGCATCGACGTGTTTTCCGCCGGGGACTTTTCCGGTGGTGACGGGTGTGAAGACATCGTCATGCGCGATGCCGCCCGCGGGATCTACAAGCGGGTGATCGTCAAGGATGACCGGCTCTTGGGCGCGGTGCTCTATGGCGATACCGCCGACGGGTCGTGGTATTTCGACCTGTTGAAGAAGGGCGAGGATGTGTCCGACATCCGCGAAGCCCTGATCTTTGGCCAGGCCTTTGCCGCTGGAGGCGGCGCTCTCGCGGACCCTAACGCAGCCGTTGCGGCGCTTTCCGATGATGCGGAAGTGTGCGGCTGCAACGGCGTTTCCAAAGGCACGGTGGTTGCCACCATCAAGGCCGGGGCCTGCAGCCTCGACGCGGTCCGCTCGCAGTGCAAGGCTTCGGCCAGCTGCGGCAGTTGCACCGGGCTGGTGGAAAGCCTGCTGGCGCTGACACTGGGCGGCGAAGTTCAGTCCGGCCCGGCGACGATGTGCAAATGCACCAGCTTCACCCATGACGATGCCCGCCGCCTGATCCTGGAAAAGGGCCTGAAGGCCATGCCGCAGGTGATGCAGGAACTGCACTGGACCACGCCCGATGGCTGCGCCAGCTGCCGCCCGGCGCTGAATTACTACCTGCTGTGCGCCTGGCCGGGTGAATACGAGGATGACCAGAAAAGCCGTTACGTCAACGAACGGCTGCACGCCAACATCCAGAAGGACGGCACTTACTCGGTGGTCCCCAGGATGTGGGGCGGGCTGACCAATCCGCGCGAACTGCGGGCAATTGCCGACGTGGTGGAAAAGTATGACGCGCCCATGGTCAAGGTGACCGGCGGCCAGCGGCTCGACATCTTCGGCATCAAGAAGGAAGACCTGCCCGCCGTCTGGGCCGATCTGAACGCTGCCGGGATGGTGTCCGGCCACGCTTACGGCAAATCGCTGCGCACGGTGAAGACTTGCGTTGGCAGCGAATGGTGCCGCTTCGGTACGCAGGATTCCACCGGCCTTGGCGTCAAGCTGGAACGGATGACCTGGGGCAGCTGGATGCCGCACAAGTTCAAGATCGCCGTCAGCGGTTGCCCGCGCAATTGCGCCGAAGCGACGATCAAGGATTTCGGCGTGATCTGCGTCGACAGCGGTTACGAGCTCAGCGTCGGCGGCAATGGCGGGATCAAGCTGCGCGGCACCGATGCGCTGTGCAAGGTCGCCACGGAAGAAGAGGCGATGGAGATGTGCGCCGCCTTCATCCAGCTGTACCGCGAAGATGCCCATTACCTGGAACGGACCGCCCCGTGGGTGGAGCGCAAGGGCATCGAATGGGTGCGCAGCGCCCTGCTGGACGATCCGCAGGCGGTGAAGCAGTTGGCCGCCCGGTTCCGCCATTCGCAAAGCTTCATGCAGGATGATCCCTGGGCCAAGCGGGCAGCGGGCGAACGCCGCGACCTGCACCGTCACCTGGGCACCATCATCCCCCACCCGCAGATGGAGACGGTATAATGCAGGCCAAATGGATCGACATTGGCCCGGTCAACCAGATCGAACCGGGCATGGC
>JBARAF010000336.1:0-4568 GCA_049791695.1 Croceibacterium sp. | reverse complement strand
ATGCCGGGCTGATCGTGCGTTCCATTTCCGACCGGCTGGTGCTGGCCCAGGGCCATGCCCCGGTGCATTATCCGGACCTGATGTTCCAGTATACCGAAGCGGCCAACTTCCCCTGGGTGAGCCAGGCGAAGTGGCTGTATTCGCAGATGGTCCGCTGGGATCAGGCCGAATTCGACGCTGGCGACGCGAAGAAAGCGGCGCGGGTGTTCCGCCCCGATGTCTACCGGTCTGCGCTGGCGGGCACCGGCGATGCCTTGCCGGGCGCCAGTTCCAAGGTCGAAGGCAGCGTGTCGCAGCCCTTGCAGGTCAGTACCCAGCAGGGGGCCATTACCCTGTCCCCCAACAGCTTCTTCGACGGGCGCACGTTCGATCCGGCGGACATTCGCGGGTATCTGGCGTCGCTCCCCTGACAGGTAATTGATGCTGCACTGCAAAAAGACCTTGCCGCGACTGCGAACTATCGGTTAGTCTCCGATTCGAACAGGAACACCGCGCCCGATGATGGGCGGCCAACGGGTTCCATTCGGTATCAACATTGCGTGGCAACGTCGCCGCCCGATCTGGTCCATCCGGACCTGTATCGAGGCGGCTTTTTTGTGTTGTCCGCGCGGGTCATGGAGACGGGAATGACGGTCTTGGGGAACTCGATCACACGCCGCGCGGCTCTTGCTTTCGGGGTGGCCACGCTGGCCCTGTCGCTCGCGGGTTGCGGCGGCAACGATGCCGCGGAAAAGCCTGCCGCAGTGGCTCCGGGCGGGATCGAAAAGCCCAACCTGAAGCTGGGCTTCATCAAGCTGACCGACATCGCCCCGCTGGTGGTGGCCAAGGAAAAGGGCTTCTTTGCGGAAGAAGGCCTGAACGTGACCCTGGAACCGCAGGCCAACTGGAAGGTGCTGCTGGACGGCGTAACTGGCGGCCAGCTGGACGGCGCGCATATGCTGGCTGGCCAGGTGCTGGCATCCGGCGCGGGCATCGGCGCGAAGCAGAAGCTGATCACCCCGTTCAGCCTGGACATCAACGGCAAGGCCGTGACAATTTCCAACGAGGTTTACGGCATGATCGCCCCGACCCTGCCCAAGGGTGCGGACGGCAAGGTGTCCCACCCGATCAGCGCAGCGGTGTTGAAGCCGGTAGTTGCCAAGTTCAAGGCCCAGGGCAAGCCGTTCAAAATGGGCATGGTGTTCCCGGTCAGCACCCACAATTACGTGCTGCGTTACTGGCTGGCCGCAGGCGGCCTGAACCCCGGGTTCTACCTGCCCGGCGATACGGCGGGCGTGACTGGCGCCGAAGTGCAGCTGTCCGTCACCCCGCCGCCGCAGATGCCGGCCACGCTGGAAGCAGGCACGATCAACGGTTATTCCGTGGGTGAACCGTGGAACCAGGCCGCCGTGGCCAAGAACATCGGCGTGCCGATCATCGTTGATCCGGACATTGCCGGCACTACGGGTGACAAGGTGTTTGGCCTGACGGAACAGTTTGCCAATGCAAATCCCAAGACCACCCAGGCCCTGCTGCGGGCGCTGATCCGCGCATCGATGTGGCTCGACGCCGAAGGCGGCAAGAACCGCGCCGAAGCGGTCAAGCTGCTGGCGATGCCGAAATATGTCGGTGCCGATGAAAAGGTGCTGCTGGCCAGCATGACCGGCAATTTCACATTCGGCGCAGGTGACACCCGCGCCACGCCGGAATTCAACCTGTTCTTCGACCAGCAGGCTTCCTATCCGTTCTATTCCGATGCCATCTGGTTCCTTACCCAGATGCGCCGCTGGGTCCAGATTGCCGAAGCCAAGCCCGACCAGTGGTACCTGGACGTGGCGAAATCTTCCTATCGCGCGGACCTTTATGCCCAGGCGGCCCAGTCGCTGGTGGCATCGGGCAAGGTGGACAGCGCCGCTTTCCCCGAAACCGACGGCTTCCGCACTTATACCCGCCCGGCAATTGACGGGCTGAAGTTCGATGCCCGCCGTCCTGCCGCCTATGCCGCCAGCTTCGCCATCGGGCTGAAGGATGGCCAGAAGGTGACGCCTGCGGGCGTACAATAAGGAACCTGATGATGAACGTCGCAACGATCAGGCCCGATGACTTTGCCGAGGCAGCGGAAGTTGCCCCGCCGATGGAGGCCGTAATCGCAACCAGCCCAGCTGCCCCGGTTCCCGCCAAGGTACCGTCCGCCACTTCGATCAGGGCGAAAGCCCTGTTCGAAGCCGCCTGGCCGCCCGCGGTCGGGGTCGGCGTATTCCTGATCCTGTGGGCGGTGCTGGCGCCGATGGTGCAGACTTCGCTCGGCGCCTTGCCGGGGCCGCTCGATGTGCTGGACGCCTTCCGCGGGCTGATGGTGGAATATTCCGCCGCCCGGGTGGAAGCCACTGCGGCCGAAGCTGCGGGTTACAGCTATACCGGGCCGCCAACTTTCATCGACCAGATCGGCACTTCACTGAAAACCGTCGCCCTTGGCTTTGGCCTCGCTTCGCTGGTGGCGGTGCCGTTGGGGCTGGTGGCGGGGATGTCCCGCCGCATCAACGCCGCGATCAACCCGATCGTGCAGATCATGCGCCCGGTCAGCCCGCTGGCCTGGTTGCCGATCGTGACCATGGTGGTGTCCGCCAGCATGGCCAGCGGCGACGATGGCTTCATGGCCAAGAGCTTTGTCATTTCCGCCGTGGTGGTGATGCTGTGTTCGCTTTGGCCGACGCTGATCAACACCGCCATCGGCACTGCCAGCATCGACAAGGACCTGCTGAATGTGGGGCGGGTGCTGCGGCTGGGCTGGTTCGCCAAGCTGACCCGCCTCGTTCTGCCATCTTCGCTGCCATACATCTTCACCGGGATGCGGCTGTCGCTGGGCACCGGCTGGATGGTGCTGATCGCGGCGGAAATGCTCGCGCAGAACCCCGGCCTCGGCAAGTTCGTGTGGGATGAATTTCAGAACGGCAATGAAAAGTCGCTCGCCCGGATCATGGCGGCGGTGGTGGTGATCGGCCTGATCGGCTTCGCCCTCGACCGCGTGATGATGGGCCTCCAGTCTCTCGCCAGCCGCAACCGGGTGTGACCATGAACCAGCAGCCAATCCTTTCGCTGCGGAATGTCCGCAAGAGCTATACCGGTGCCAGCGGTGCAGTTTCCGAAGTGCTCGGAGGCATCGACCTCGATGTGCAGGAAGGCGAATTCATTGCCGTCCTCGGCTTCTCCGGCGCGGGCAAGACCACGCTGATCAACTGCATCGCCGGGCTGGTGAAGCCTGATGCCGGTTCGATGCTGCTGAAAGGCCAGCCGATCGACGGACCGGGCCGGGACCGGGGGCTGGTATTCCAGTCCTATTCGCTGTTCCCCTGGCTGACGGTGCAGCAGAACGTCGCCCTGGCGGTGGACGCGGTGCACAAGGATCGCAGCAAGGCGCAGCGGGCAGACCTGGTGCGGCAGAAGATTGAACTGGTTGGCCTCGCCCACGCAATGGACCGTAAGCCGGCCCAGCTTTCGGGCGGGATGCGCCAGCGGGTTTCGGTGGCCCGCGCCCTGGCGATGGAACCGCAGATCCTGCTGCTGGACGAACCGCTGTCGGCCCTCGACGCGCTGACCCGCGCCAAGTTGCAGGGCGAAATCGAACGCATCCGCAAGGAAGAAAAGCGCACCATCATCCTCGTCACCAATGACGTGGACGAGGCGCTGTTGCTGGCTGACCGGGTGGCTGTGCTGACCCCGGCACCGGCGGCACGGATCGGGCAGATCTTCACCGTTGACCTGCCGCGCCCGCGCGATCGGGAAGCGCTGAACGATGATCCGCAGTTTCAGGAACAGCGCCGCGTGATCGTGTCCTGCCTCGCCCAGCTGAACGAAGGTGCGGCCAATGCGGGTGACAGCGCCGTAAGCCTGCCCGCCGTTGCCCCGCTGGACCTGACCCCGCTGCCGCAGGCCTATACTGATGCGGGCAAGAGCGCGGTGACCTCCCGCTATCTCGAATTCTACAAACTGAACAAGATCTACCCCACGCCCAAGCGCCCGCTGACCGTGGTGGAAGACTTCAACCTGCTGATGGACAAGGGCGAATTCATCTCCCTGATCGGCCATTCCGGTTGCGGCAAATCCACCGTGCTGACCATGGCCGCGGGCCTGAACGAAATCAGCAAGGGCGGCATCGTGCTCGACAACCGCGAAATCAGCGCGGCCGGGCCGGACAAGGCGGTGGTGTTCCAGGCGCCCAGCATGATGCCCTGGCTGACCGCGCGGCAGAACGTGATGCTGGGGGTGGAACGGGTGTACCCACACGCCACCCGCGGTGAACGGCGCGACATTGCCGAATACTATCTCGACCGCGTCGGCCTGGCCGATGCGAAGGACAAGATGGCGGCGGAAATGTCCAACGGGATGCGCCAGCGGGTCGGTATCGCCCGCGCCTTCGCGCTCAGCCCGCGGCTGCTGCTGCTGGATGAACCGTTCGGGATGCTCGACAGCCTGACCCGGTGGGACTTGCAGGATGTGCTGGTGGAAGTGTGGAACCGCACGAAAGTGACCGCGATCATGGTGACGCACGACGTGGACGAAGCGATCCTGCTGGCGGACCGGGTGGTGAT
>JBARAF010000335.1:0-8288 GCA_049791695.1 Croceibacterium sp. | reverse complement strand
CTGCCGGGGTGGCAGGTTCCGCAGGTGTAGCGGCTGCTTCGCCCGGCTGCGCGGGTTCTGCGGGAGTTGCTGGTTCAGCCGGAGTGGCCGCATTGGCATTTCGGGCTGCATCGATCTGCGCCAGAATGGAAGTCCAGGCCGCCGACTTCTTGGCTGCATCCATTGCGAACAGCTGGGTTCGCTGCGGATCGGTCAACATCCAGAATGCTTCCTGCTGATTGGGCTGCAAGGTCCAGAAATAGGTCTGCAGATCAGGCTGCCACGCCTGATAAGTGGCCTGCTTGTCTGCCGGCCAGGTAGCCAGCGCAGCCTGTTGCTCCGCAGTCAAAGTGACGCCAGCCCCGGCTTCGGCAGTGGTGGTGGTAGTTGCTGCGGCATCCTGCGCCAATGCGGCACCTGGAACGGTCGCCAGTGCCAGAGCACTGACGCCAGCCATGATCAACTTGTGCATTATCAACTCCTTGGGTCGGTGGCCCCTGTTCCGTCCCTAATGTGCGGGAAGGATCAGGTGTTCCTCCTGTTTGCGGCCAAGCGAGACTGGCGCGGGGTTGCACGTTGGGGCGATGTTCCCTAGCTGTTCGCGTGTGAGCAATAGCCCAGAACATGCCCTGCCCGTATCGCACGATGACCTGCCCTCCTGGCTCGGTGGGCTGAACGAACCCCAGCGTCAGGCCGTTTTGACCACCGAAGGACCGGTTTTGATGCTGGCCGGGGCCGGTACCGGCAAGACCGCCGCCCTCACCGCCCGGATGGCATGGCTGATCGGCACCCGCCGTGCCTGGCCCAGCGAAATCCTGTGCGTCACCTTCACCAACAAGGCCGCGCGCGAAATGCGCCACCGGGTCGGCACCCTGATTGGCGACGCGGTGGAAGGGATGCCCTGGCTGGGCACATTCCATTCGATCTGCGCCAAGATGCTGCGCCGCCATGCGGAACTGGTGGGTTTGCAGAGCAATTTCACCATCATCGACACTGACGACCAGCTGCGCCTGCTGAAACAGTTGATCGTGGATCAGAAACTGGATGAAAAACGCTGGCCTCCGCGCCAGCTGGCCGGGCTGATCGACCGGTGGAAGAACCGCGGGCTATCCCCGCAGGATCTCGATGCAGTGGAAAATGAAGCCTATGCCAATGGCAAGGGGCAGCAGATGTACACGCTGTACCAGCAGCGGCTGAAAGCGTTGAACGCCTGCGATTTTGGCGACTTGTTGCTGCACATGCTGGTGATCCTGCGCAGCCACCGGGACGTGCTGGAAATGTACCAGCAGCGGTTCAAATATGTGCTGGTGGACGAATACCAGGATACCAATGCCGTCCAGTACCTGTGGCTGCGACTGCTGGCCCAGACGCGCAAGAACATCTGCGTGGTGGGGGATGACGATCAGTCGATCTATTCCTGGCGCGGCGCAGAAGTGGCCAATATCCTGCGGTTTGAAAAGGATTTTCCGGGCGCAGCGGTGATCCGGCTGGAACAGAATTACCGCTCCACCCCGCAGATCCTGTCCGCAGCCTCCGCCCTGATTGCCAGCAACAGCGAACGGCTGGGCAAGACGTTGTGGACCGATCTGCCACAGGGTGAAAAAGTGCGCGTGATCGGGGTGTGGGATGCACCGGAAGAAGCGCGCCGGCTGGGCGAGGAGATCGAACGACTGGAACGCGAAGGCGCCGCGCTGGAACAGGTGGCGATCCTGGTGCGTGCCCAGTACCAGACCCGGGAGTTTGAAGACCGCTTCATCCAGATCGGCCTCAATTACCGGATTGTCGGCGGCTTCCGGTTTTACGAACGGGCCGAAGTGCGTGATGCTCTGGCGTACTTGCGCGTCATCGCCAGTCCGGCGGACGATCTGGCTTTCGAACGCATACACAACCAACCCAAGCGCGGCCTTGGCGCGAAAGCGCTGGAAGCGATGCACACCCATGCGCGCCGCCAGAACATCCCGCTTGCCGCCGCCGCGCTGGAACTTGCCGACAGCGACGAACTGCCCGCCCGTGCGCGTGGCACGATTGCCGGGCTGATGGGCGGCTTCCTGCGCTGGCGCGAGCAGGCTGCGACGGTCGCCCCCGCAGAACTGCTGCGCACGGTGCTGGAAGAAACCGGCTACAACGCAATGTTGCAGGCTGATCGAAGTGCCGAAAGCGCCGGCCGGGCCGATAATCTGGTGGAACTCGCCCGGGCGATGGAGGAATACGAGACGCTCGGCGATTTCCTCGAACATGTCAGCCTGGTGATGGACAACGAACGGGCGGAGGATACCGAGAAAGTCACCATCATGACCATCCACGCCGCCAAGGGGCTGGAATTCGACCACCTGTTCCTGCCCGGTTGGGAAGAAGGAGTCTTCCCCAGCCAGCGCGCACTGGACGAAGGCGGACTGGCATCGCTGGAGGAAGAACGGCGGCTGGCCTATGTCGCAATCACCCGCGCCCGGCGCCGCTGCACCATCCTGCACGCGGCCAACCGCCGAATCTATGGCCAGTGGACCAGTTCAATCCCCAGCCGCTTCATCAGCGAACTGCCGCAAGACCAGATCACCCAGGAAAGTACCATGAGCGGCGGCGCATCGATGTGGCGCGCCAGCTGGAGCGAGCACGAAGATCCTTTCGCCCATGTCGCCCGGAGCCAACCTGCACGCACCGTCACGCGCGGCCCCGGCTGGCAGCGCGCTGCGGCAGGTGGTTATGACCCTGCCCCCAAGCGACTGGCCGAACCCGGCCGCAGTGCAGCCAGCTTCGCCGCCAAACCACGCGGTGACGTGGAAGTGGGCGTGCGCGTGTTCCACGAAAAGTTCGGTTACGGCACGGTTGTGGAGCAGGAAGGCAACAAGCTGGAAATCGACTTCGAAGCCAGCGGCCGCAAGCGGGTGATCGACAGCTTCGTGAAGCTGGCGGGGGAATAGGCCCGCCGCACAGCGTATCCGTCACCCAGGATCAAATCCGGGGTGACGGCAGCAATCCGCCCAGGCTTACAGTGCCGAGAAGTTGAGGAACCCCGGAACCGGGCCGTTCCATTCACCCGGAGCATTGCGATTTACCGGCGCATCGCGGTGTGCGGGACGTTCGGGCGCACGATCAGCGGCCCGTTCCGGCGCAGGCGTACGTTCAGCAGCAGGTTCAGCTTCGCGGGCAATTTCAGGTTCAACTGCCGGAACAGCGGCTTCCACCGGACGCGGAGCACGTGCCCGGGGGGCGCGGCGCTGCTTGGGCGCAGCCACCACGGCTTCAACAGCTTCCGCTTCCGCTTCCGCTTCCACCACCACGTCCGCAACCACTTCAGCGCGGGGAGCCTTGGGCTCTGCGCGCTTGCGGCCACGGGCGGGCTTGTCAGCAGCGGCCTTGCGCGGTTCCCGCTCGGCTTCGACCGCGGGAGCGGCAGCACCGCCATCCATGTCGAACACCGGGATCACGGTGCCGGTCAGCTTTTCAACGTTGGCCACCGCTTCGGCGTCTTCCGGCGTCACCAGGGTGAACGCACGGCCCTTGGCCCCGGCGCGACCGGTCCGGCCAATGCGGTGCACATAATCGTCCGGGTGCCACGGCGTGTCGTAATTGAACACGTGGCTGACACCCTTCACGTCCAGCCCCCGCGCGGCAACATCACTGGCAACCAGGATGTTGATTGCGCCGGTCTTGAACCGTTCGAGTTCGGCCGAGCGGCTCGACTGATCCATGTCGCCATGGATTTCGCCGGAATTGAAGCCCGCACTGCGCAGCATCTTGTTCAGTTCGCGCACCGTGGTCTTGCGGTTGGCGAAGATGATGCCGGTCTGCACGTCTTCACTGCGCAGCAGTGTGCGCAACACGTCGCGCTTGCCACGGCTAGAGGTGAACACCTTGTGCTGGGCGATGTTGAGGTTGGCCGAAGCCGGGCGGGCAACCTCGATGTATTTCGGATTGCTCAGGAACCGGTCCGCCAGCTTCTTGATCGGCGGCGGCATGGTGGCCGAAAACAGCAGGGTCTGGCGGCTGGTGGGCAGCTTTTCGCAGATAAATTCGATGTCAGGGATGAAGCCCATGTCCAACATGCGGTCTGCTTCGTCGATCACCAGCAGGTCGCAACCGTTGAGCATGATCTTGCCGCGCTGGAACAGGTCCATCAGGCGGCCGGGCGTGGCGATCAGCACGTCAACGCCTTCGTTCAGCGCCTTCAACTGGTCACCCATCTGCACGCCGCCAATCAGCAGCGCCATCTTCAGATCGTGGTTCTTGCCATACTTTTCAAAGTTTTCCGCCACCTGCACCGCCAGTTCGCGGGTTGGTTCCAGGATCAGGCTGCGCGGCATCAGCGCGCGGCGGCGGCCACTGGCCAGCACGTCGATCATCGGCAGCACGAAGCTGGCCGTCTTGCCGGTGCCAGTCTGCGCAATGGCGATGATGTCCTTCATCATCTGCACCTGCGGAATGGCCTGCGCCTGGATAGGAGTCGGTTCGCTGTAGCCGGCTTCTTCAACCGCCTTCAGCAACTCATCGGAAAGGCCGAGATCGGCGAATTTCATTCTATCACAGGTTCCGGATATGGTCGGGGCGCGCGAAAGGCTGCCCCACGATGCCGCGCCTAGGCGCGCAAGGGGGCAAAAGTCAAGGAAACCCGGTCTGGATCAGTCGTAAAGCTCAGTCGCGAACTGCCACCAGCCGATAGAGGTGCGCCACCCCGCAACTGGCCCCGGCACGCGATTGCAGGTTGTCCCTCCCACTGCACAGCCGGCCGTCTTCGTTCCGTTCGATGTAGAACCCGGAATAGAAATCGCGCGCATTGCAGCTGCGATCCAGTTCTGCCGACAGCACCCGGCGATCGCTCATGAACAACATCAGACGGTTGTTCGGCCCCGGCTCGACCCCGACAATGGTCGAAATGGGCACGCAATCCTTGAACTTTTCTTCCTGGAACTGCTGCCGCAAGGGCCGCCGCGGCAGCGCCGCCATCGACTGTTCGCGAGCACCGGATGCTCCCGGCGAAATGCGGATAATCACCCGCTGTTCAATCCGTACCTGCCGGGCCGGTTCGCGGTCTGCCATTTCTTCCAGTACCCGCAGGGCATCAGGCATTGGCTGGTCCGAGACGGACGGCATCGGCACCTTTGATTGCGGCCCTTGCCGCCCCACCACATCGTCACCCGCACGACCGTGAATTGCCGGGCCCAGGGCGGGCAGCAACAGCAAGATCGGGGCAAGAGCGGCGGCGATGGAGTTCATGGGCGAGGCTGAATGGGATCATCCGTGGGTCGGGCCGGAATTGGCTATGTGATATCTGTGATGGTGGGCAGTTGGCCAACCGGGTCCTTATCTAAGCCACACGATTGAATGATGGCTTAATCAAGGAATTGCCCTTTGCAAGCCCGCCCTGCCGCTGGCAAAGCCCGGACATGATCGACAGGCAGCCATTCCTTACCGCCGCTGCGGCACTGCTGGGCACCCGCGGCTTTACCCAGGACCCGGAACTGGTTGGCCCCTGGCTGACCGACTGGCGGGGCCGCTATACCGGGCAGGCGTTGGCCCTGGCCTCCCCCGCTTCAACGGCAGAGGTATCCGCATTGTTGAAACTGTGCAGCCAATACGGCGTGCCGGTGGTGCCCCAGGGCGGTAACAGCGGAATGTCCGGCGGTGCCACACCAGATGGCAGCGGTGATGCCGTGGTCCTGTCCCTGCGGCGGATGAATGCGATCCGCCACCTCGATCCGCAAGCCCGCGAGGCAACCTGTGATGCCGGGGTAATCCTGCAGACCCTGCACGAAGCGGCCGATGCCGAAGGACTGCGCTTCCCCCTGACATTGGGCGGGAAAGGATCGGCTACCATCGGCGGGCTGATTTCCACCAATGCCGGCGGCACGCAGGTGCTGCGCCATGGCTCGATGCGCGCGCAGGTGACCGGAATCGAAGCGGTACTGGCCGATGGCAGCATTTTCGACGCCCTGGTCCCGCTCAAGAAGGACAACCGCGGGTTTGACCTGAAACAGCTGCTGATCGGATCCGAAGGCACGCTGGGCATCGTCACCGCCGCCACCCTGCGCTTGCTGCCCAAACTGGCGGACCGGGCTGTGCTGTGGATCGGGCTGGATGACATCCGCACGGCGCGAAAGCTGCTGCTGCACGTCCAGGCGGTGGCGGGCGACGCGCTGGAAGGGTTCGAGGTAATGCCGCGCCATTCGATGTCCGCCGTGCTGGCTCACCTGCCCGGCGCACGCAGCCCGCTGGCAGAGGAACACGAATGGCACGTGCTGATCGAACTGGCGGCCGACCGGTCCACTGCCGATGCCCTGCCCGCCCTCGCCCAGACACTGCTGGAAAGCGCCTTTGAAGCCGGGCTGGTGGAAGATGCGACCATTGCCGCCAACGAAGCCCAGGCCGAACAGTTCTGGACCCTGCGTGATGAAATCGCCCCGGCAGAACGCGCAATTGGCCCGGCCATGCAGCACGATATTTCCGTGCCGGTGGCCACCATGGCCGATTTCGTGGCCGAGGCGGTACCGCAGGTGGAGGCGCAGTTCCCCGGCACCACGGCAGTCGCTTTCGGCCACCTAGGCGACGGCAACGTCCATTTCCATGTCCTGGCCCCTGCCGGAGCGCAGCGCGGCGCGTGGGAAGCGGATCAGGGCAAGGCGATCAGTATGTTCGTGCACGATCTGGTCACCCGCTGGGGTGGGTCCATCAGCGCCGAACACGGCATCGGCCAGATGAAGGTGGCCGAATTGGGTCGCCTGGGTGATCCGGTTCACCTGGCTTTGATGCGCAGTGTCAAACAGGCGCTGGACCCGCAGAGGCTGCTCAATCCCGGCAAGCTGGTGCCTGCACCAGTTTCGGCGCCCATCGGCTGAATTGCGCCACCGTTCACCCTGCGTGACCGGCTGACTTGCAGTTGCCCCGTCGCCCCGATAAAGCGCGCCGATTGCGCGGCGGGGATACTCTCGGGCGTGACGCGAATTTCGACAAGTTTATCGGAGAGTGACCATGGCCAGCGCGCCGCAAGCCCAACTGCCCCTGTTCTACAAGGACCTGATGCCCCTCAACAGCCGCGACCACGCCAAGTGGAATTCGCGCAGTGTGGAAAAGGCACCGTGGATCGCCGGCCAGCACGCCATTCCGGTGACGGTGGACGAATTCGCGCTGGTCCAGCGCCATTACCCAATCGTGTTTTCGGCGGGTGAATACCCCGTGCCGCTGGCACTGATGGGCCTGAACGAAAACGTGAATGTGTTCTTCGACGATGAAGGCACCGCGCTGGAAGACGCTTATTTCCCGGCATATCTGCGCCGTTACCCGTTCCTGCTGGCGCGGCTGGACCCGAATGCCCAGGAAATGTCCCTGTGCTTCGATCCCACCAGCAACATCCTCGGCGAATTTGAAGACGGCCAGGCCCTGTTCGATGGCGACAAGCCGACCGAACACACCACCAGCCTGCTGAAATTCTGCGAACAGTTCGAAGAAGCCGGGATGCGCACGCAGGCCTTCATCGACGAACTGAAGAAGGCGGACCTGCTGATGGACGGCGAAGTGGCCATCCAGCACAACGACCGCCCGGACCAGCCGTTCATTTATCGCGGTTTCCAGATGGTCAACCAGGACAAGCTGCGCGAACTGCGCGGCGACCAGCTGCGCAAGTGGTCGGAAAGCGGCCTGCTGCCGCTGATCTACGCCCACCTGTTCTCGCTGGACCTGATGCGCGTGATCTTTGGCAAGCAGATTGCCCAAGGCAAGGGCCCGAACATCACGCCCGCCGCCAACTAAGTTACGGAGTAATCGCGGCGAACCGGGGCGATTGGCGCACGTTTCGCCGCAGCACTCAACAAGCCTCTTGAACTGGCTGAGTGTCGTCCTAGATTGGAGTTGTCCGGCAGGCTTCCCTCATGGCCAGTCCGGATAAGTACGCTTCGGTGTACTTCCTCCCTGAACCTTGGCCACCTCGTGCATTTTTGCACGAGGTGGTTTTTTCTTGGGACTACTCCGCAGCTTGCGGCAGGCGGCGGTGTTCGGCCAGTTCGTCCGCCATGCGCCTGACCAGGCCGGTCAATACCCGCACCACGGCAGCCATGCCCGGACCCGGTTCGCGCAAGTGCGAATCGAGATAGGTGCTGCGACACACTTCCACCTGCAACGCATGGATCCCGCGCGCCGGTGCACCGTGGCGATCCAGCACATAACCACCGGCGTACGGGCGGTTGTGGGCCACCACACAGCCTGCGCTGGCGAAATGTTCATATGCCGCCCCGGCAAGGCCCGGCGCGCAGCTGGCGCCGAACCGATCCCCCAACACGAAATCAGCCGCCTGATCGGCCCCGTGTTTTGACCCCAGCGGC
>JBARAF010000334.1:0-8271 GCA_049791695.1 Croceibacterium sp. | reverse complement strand
CCACCGCTGCATTCGACGTGACTGATGCCGCCGCCGTCCGTGCCGGGGTCGCCGCGGTCGAGGCCGTCCGGCCGATCGACATCCTGGTCAACAACGCCGGGATCCAGCGTCGCGCCCCGTTGCACCTGTTCGACGATAGCGACTGGCGCGACCTGATGGCGACCAACCTCGACGGGGTCTATTACGTCAGCAAGGCCGTGGCCCCGGGGATGATCGCCCGAGGACGCGGCAAGGTGATCAACATCGCCAGCGTGCAAAGCGAACTGGCTCGTCCTACCATCGCGCCCTACACCGCTGCCAAGGGGGCAATCCGCAACCTGACCCGCGGAATGTGCGCCGACTGGGCGCAGTACGGCATCCAGGCCAATGCGCTGGCGCCGGGCTATTTCAATACCCCGCTCAACGCCGCGCTGGTGGTGGACCCCAAGTTCGATGCGTGGATCAAAGGCCGCACCCCGGCGGCGCGGTGGGGCGAACTGGAAGACTTGCAGGGCGCGGCGGTGTTCCTCGCTTCTGCTGCTTCCGACTTCATCAACGGCCAGACGATCTATGTCGATGGCGGCATCACGGCGGTGATCTGAATGGCCGAGACCTTGCCTCTGGCACTGCAATTGTGCCCGTTTTCCAATGCGATGGAAGCTATGCTGGAAGATCGGTTGTGGGTCGTCCGCTGGTTCGAATTCAGCGCCGATGAACAGGCGCAATGGCTGTCCCGCTATGCAGACCAGGTGCGGGTAGTGGCCACCGGCGGGCACATCGGCTGTCCGGCAGACCTGATGCGCGCCCTGACCGGCCTGCAACTGGTGGCGATCAACGGGGTCGGGTTCGACAAGGTCGATCTGGCGCTGGCCCGCCAGCTGGGCGTGCGGGTTTCGACTACGCCGGGTACCCTGACGGATGACGTTGCCGATCTCGCGGTCGGCCTGATCATCGCCCAGTTCCGCCGGATTCCCGCGGCTGACCGCCTTGTGCGGGACGGGGCCTGGCCGGGCGGTGAAATGCCGCTGGCGCGCAAGGTCACCGGCTCACGCTTCGGCATTCTCGGCCTTGGCAATATCGGCGGTGCAGTTGCCGACCGGCTGCGGGCTTTTGGCGAAGTCGCCTATTCCGCGCGAAGAGATCGCGGCAACGGCATGGTCTATCTGCCTGATCCGGTTGAACTTGCGCGCTGGGCCGATGTGCTGGTGGTCGCCTGCGCGGCGACGGACGAAACGCGCAATCTCGTCGATGCAGAGGTGCTGGCTGCGCTTGGTCCGCGCGGGGTGCTGATCAATGTTGCGCGCGGTTCGGTTGTGGACGAAGCGGCGCTGATCGCGGCGCTGGCCAGTGGCACCATCGAAGGCGCGGCGCTGGATGTCTTCGCCGATGAACCCCGCGTGCCCGATGCCCTGCGCGCTGCCTCCAACACCGTGCTTACTCCACACATCGCCAGCGCAACCGCCGAAACGCGGCAGGCGATGGCCGATCTGGTGATGGCCAATATCGACGCGGTTCTCGCCGGTACGCCCCTGCCGAGTGCCATCGCATGAGCGGCCCGGTTGCTCTGGTCACCGGGGCTGGCAGCGGCATCGGCCGCGCCGCCGCGATTGCGCTCGCCCGCAGTGGGCATCGGCTGGTGCTGGCCGGACGGCGGGAAGAACCGTTGCACCAGACGGCGACCATGCTGGATGGCGCGGCATCGCTGGTGGTCACGGCTGACGTGGCCGATGCCGCATCGGTCGATCGCCTGTTCGCCCAGGCCGTGGCCCATTTTGACCGGGTTGACCTGCTGTTCAACAATGCCGGGCTGGCGCTTCCTGCCACGTCATTGGAAGATATGGTGGTAGCGGATTGGAATCGGCTGGTTTCGGTAAACCTGTCCGGCGCGTTCCATTGCCTGCAGGCAGCGTTCCGGGTGATGAAGGCGCAGCAACCGCAAGGCGGGCGGGTGATCAACAACGGTTCACTGTCCGCCCATGTCCCCCGGCTGCAATCGATTGCCTATACTGCGACCAAGCACGCGGTGACCGGGCTGACCAAATGCGCCGCGCTGGAAGGGCGGCCTTACAACATCGCGGTCGGCCAGATCGACATCGGCAATGCCACCACCGACCTTGGCGGATCGGCGGGCAAGGGCGCGTTGCAGGCCGATGGATCGCGCCGGGACGAACCGATGATGGACGTGGCAAAGGCGGGGGAGGCGGTCGCCTATATGGCCGGGCTGCCGCTGGACACCAATGTGCAGTTCATGACGATCATGGCCACCGCCATGCCGTTCATCGGGCGGGGATAGTCGCGGCCAAGGGCGGTGCCGGGCAGACTGACCGCGCCTCCCGCTTGACCACGGCGCGGCGGAGTTTACTGATCCCGGCCTGGAGTTTTTGAACATCGGCGGGGGCAATGGCAGGCAAGAAAGTGGCGCGAACGGCTGGACAGCGGGATGACGCGCGCGAAACGCGGGAAAACATCCTCGACGTCGCCGCCCGGGAATTTGCCGACAAGGGGTTGGCCGGGGCCCGGATCGACGAAATTGCCGAACGCACCGCATCATCCAAGCGGATGATCTATTACTATTTCGGCAGCAAGGACGAGCTGTACCGGGCAGTGCTGGAGCGCGCGTACCAGCACATCCGCGATCAGGAACAGCGGGCCCGGTTCGAAGACCTGCCGCCGGATGAGGCGCTGCGGGCGGTCATCGGGCACAACTTCGATTACCATTACGAACACCCGGAATTCGTGCGGTTGGTGATGAACGAGAACGTTCATCACGGGGAACACATCGCCGAAATCGAAAGCCTGCGCGGGCGCAACCGCAGCGCCATCGATCAGCTCGCCGCGATCCTGGCCAAGGGGCAGGAACAGGGGATGTTCCGCCCCGGGATGGATCCGGTCGACCTGCACATGACGATTTCCGCCCTGAGCTTCTACAACGTGTCGAACCGCTACACCTTCCGGCACAATTTCGGCGTCGACTTTACCGCTGCACCCACCCGTGCCCGCCGCCGGGAACAGATCATCCAATGCGTGATGGCCTGGGTGGCCAAGCCTTAACGGGCCAAGCCATTCGCGCTTTCAAGGCGGGCTTGCCAGCCGCAGACTCCATGTGTACGAACTAGTACAGACAAAAAGAAGTGACATGGGAGTTGAGGATGCGGCCTTGGTTGAAAGGGGCAGTGCTATCATGCGCCCTGACGGGTGCTTTGGCAGGAACAGCCGAGGCGCAAGCGCCAACTGCGCGCGATTTCCCCGTTGCCGATACGGCAGTGCTGGATGATCGCTATCCCGAACGGCTCCAGGCATGGCCCGGCGGCGTCACCAGCCTGGCCGATGTCACCTATTCCACCATTGCCGGTTACCGCCCGATGGTGGTGGACATCTACATGCCGCCCCGTGATGCAGGGCCCAAGCCACTGGTGCTGTTTGTGCACGGCGGCGGCTGGGTGGGGGGCCATACCCGCCATTCCGGCGCGGCGGCGGATTTCCCGGCAGCCCTGGCCCGGTTGGCAGCGGAAGGCTTCGTGGTGGCCAGCGTCGAATACCGGCTGGCGCAGGAAGCGCGCTTCCCGGCACAGTTGCAGGATGTCCGTGCCGCGCTGCGGTTCATGAAGACGAATGCGGCGCGCTACGGCGTGGATCCTGCCCGCGCGGCAGTGTGGGGTGGGTCGGCCGGTGGCCATTTGTCAGCATTGGCAGCGCTCAGTTGTGGTGCGCCGGGCATCGATCCGGCTGACAGCAAGGCTGCCCCCGGCAGCGAATGCGTGCAGGCGGCGGCGATCTGGTACGGCGTGTTCGATTTCGCCGCGCTCGCAGCCAGCCGGCCTGACCGGGCGGACCCGGCGGCCGTCACCCTGCTCGGATGCAAGGAACGCTGCACCCCTGCGCAATATGGCCCGGCCAGCCCGGTTACCTATATCGACGGGCGCGATCCGCCGATGCTGCTGATCCATGGCGAAGGGGACCGCGTGGTGCCCGTGGCGCAATCGCATCTGGCAGAAGAACGGCTGCGGGCCGCCGGTGTGCCGGTGAACAGCATCTATATCCCCGGTGTCGATCACAGCTTCATTGGCGCCACGCCCGCGCAGACCCGCGCAGCAACGCTGACGGCGCTGAATGCGACGTTCGATTTCTTCCACGCACAACTCGATGGAGCAGCCCGATGAAGCGTCCATTCCTGATACTGGCCGCAGGGGCGGCACTGGTTTGCACCCCGGCCCTGGCCGATCCGGTACGGGTCGATGGCGGGCTGATCGACGGCAAGGAACTGGCCAGCGGTGTCGAAGGCTGGTTCGGCGTCCCATTTGCCGCGCCGCCGGTGCGGGAACTGCGCTGGCGCGCGCCGCAACCGGTGCAGCCGTGGTCCGGGGTGCTGCACGCAGACCGGTTTGCGCCGATGTGCCTGCAGTCCCTGCGCGCCCGCACGATGAACCACTATTTCGGGAACGAGGCGATCAGCGAGGATTGCCTGTACCTCAACGTCTGGGCGCCCAAGGGTGCGGCCGGTTCGGGCCGCAAGTTGCCGGTGATCGTGTGGATCTATGGCGGCGGGTTCAACGTCGGTTCGGCCAGCATGGCCAATTACAGCGGCGAAAACCTGGCGAAGGAAGGGGCGGTTTACGTCTCCATCGCCTATCGCGTCGGCCCGATGGGCTTCCTGGCCCACCCGCAACTTACAGCCGAAGGGAACGGCCATTCGGGCAATTACGGCCTGATGGATCAGGTCGCGGCGCTGCAATGGGTGCAGCGCAACTCAGCAGCTTTCGGCGGCGATCCGGACAACGTGACGATCATGGGCCAGTCGGCCGGGTCGATGTCGGTTTCGCTGTTGCAGCTGGATCCCCATGCCGCCGGCCTGTTTGACCGGATCGTGGGAATGAGCGGCAGCGCCCACGGCCGCCAGATGGGCGCAGTCCCGCTGGCCACGGGCGAACAACAAGGCACTGCCTTGCAGACGGCGCTTGGTGCCTCGTCGATCGAAGCCATGCGCGACATCGCGGGCGACCGGATCCTGTCCGTCGCCGCAGGGGTGCCGCGGTCCTCGATCGTGGTCGACGGCGATCACATCACTGGTTCGGCGGGGGAAATTTTCGCGGCCGGCCGTCAGAACAAGGTGCCGGTCATGGTCGGCTTCACCCGGGACGAACGGTTTGCCAACCTCGGCACGGTGGCCACGGTGGCGGATTATACCAAGGCCGTGCAGGCGGCCTTTGGCGACCGGGCGGCGCAAGTGCTGCGGGCCTATCCCGCGGCCACCGATGCCGATGTGGCGCGCAGTTCGGTTGACCTGATGCGCGACATGTCGGTCGGCAAGCAGATGTTCGACTGGGCGCAGGCGAACGTACAGCAGGGCGGTTCGCCAGCCTATGCCTATTTCTTCACCCGAAGGCAGCCCTATGCCGCCGGGATCACGTTCGCGGATCACGATCCGGCCACGGTGGGCGCCTATCACACCGGCGAAGTGCCCTATTTCCTGCGCAATCTGGAAAGCCTCAACCTGTTCCGCCGGACGCGTGACTGGCAGGCGGAGGACCTGGCCTTGCGCGATGCCATGTCGGGCATGATCCTGCGCTTTGCCCGAGGTGAGGCACCGGCCCAGGGCTGGCCGCAGTTCTCCCCCACCGCGCCCAAGGTGATGGTCCTGGGGGAACAGCGGGCGGTGGCCGACTGGCCGAACTGGCGCGCCCTGCCACTGCTGGCGGAAGCCACGCCTGCGCCGCAAGTGCGGACGAACGACCGGCCCCGCGATTGATGGGCGCGGGTGCCTGACCGATCAGGGCAGCGGCGTGACCGGGTGGGGCTTTGCCTGTTCGGTCCCGCTGACTGCCCAGGTGATCGCTTCGCGCATCATGGTCCGGATGCGCGGATCATCCCACGAGGCATCGGTGTGGCCGAGGCCCGAATAGAACACCCGGCCCTTGCCGTATTGCCGGATCCAGGCGACCGGGAAATCGGCGTCGGTCCGGTGGACCATGGGGGCCGTCAGGTCGACACTGCGCGGATCGATCCGCGCCAGCACGTCCACCTTGGCGCGTGAGAACGGCTCCGCCCGCATCTGGTAATGTTCATCGCGCAGGGTCATGCCGCTGGTGAAGGCGGCCATCGCCGGGAATTCCGGCCGTTCCACCACGATTCGGGCATCGGCGATCATCCACGGGTGGTTGTCGAACACACCGCCCAGCATCTCGCCATATTCGGGCCAGGCATAGGCGGTGGCCGCCGCGGTGTGGATGCCGACGAAGCCTTTGCCATCCTGCCGCACGAAGTCGAGCAGGGCCTGCTTCTGTTCAGTGTCCAGTTCCAGTTCGCCGTTGGTGTAGAAGACCACGGCATCGAAATAATCGAGGTTCTTGCCGCGCGCCTGCTTGCTGCCGCCCTGGGCATAGTCGGCCTTGCCCCAGGTTTCGCGTTTGGTCACCCAATCGGTGTCCGTGCGGATGAAGGTGACGTAGGCCCCGCTGTCGCGCCCGATCTGTTCGATCACCGCCGCCGCATGGCTGACCGCCATGTGCGCGGACTGGTTGCCGGTCGAAAGGTCGGCAATCAGCAGCACCCGCTTTTTGCCGGCATAGGCATCGCCATATCCCGGCGGCGGCTGGCGAACCGCAGGTGCCGGCGGGGCGGCGCCGATGGCCAGGGTGGCGAGGAGCAAGGTCAGGGCGCGTTTCATTTGCGGGTCTCCTGGGGCAGGGCGAAGGCGATGACGCTGTCGGAATCCACCGGGCTGGCAAGGAAGCTGCCCCCGGTGGCGGTAACGGCCACGAACTGGCGACCATCTTCCGTGGCATAGCTGACCGGCGTGGCGTGGGCAGCGGCGGGCAGCCGCGTCTCCCACAACAACTGGCCGGTTCGGGTTGCAAAAGCGCGGAACCGCGCATCGTCGCTGGCGCCGATGAAGGTCAGCCCGGATGCCGTGGTGATCGATCCGCCGATGTTGGGGCGGCCGGTGGCGCGCAAGGCTTCAGGCAGTTCGTCCGTCACGCCCAGGGGCACTTGCCAGGCAATCTTGCCAGTGACGGCATCCACGGCGGCGAGGTTGCCCCATGGCGGCTGCTGGCACATCAGCCGGGTGCCGGGGGCCTGGAACCGCCCGCTGACCGGGCCCCGTTCATAGGGCAGGGGGCCGGTGGCAGGGACGAGCGAGGTTACCTGGCCAAGTTCGCTGGTGTTGACCAGCAGCAGCCCGCTGGCGGGGTCAAAGCTCATTCCGCCCCAGTTGGCGCCGCCTTGCAGGCCAGGGAAACTGATGGTTACCTGGTTCAGCCGCACCGGCACATAGAGACCGCCTGCGACCATCGCGTTGTCGTCGATCCATTTGCTGCAGGCGGCGGCCAGTTCCGGGGTGATGCGGGCAATGTCGCTGCGTGAAAAGGCCGTCCGGGCCAGCGGCGGCGTGGCCAGCGGGATGGGCTGGCTTGGCGCGGCCTGTTCGCCCGGTACGTCGCTGGCGGGGAAGGGGCGGTCCGCCACCGGCAGCAGCGGTTTGCCGGTTTCGCGGTCGAGCACAAACAACAGCCCGTTCTTGGACACGACGGCCACGGCCGGGCGCTTCCCGTCTTTTGTCGCCATGTCGAACAACAGCGGCGGGGCTTGCAGGTCGTTGTCCCAGATGTCGTGCCGGACCACCTGGAAGTGCCACAGGTAGCGCCCGGTCAGGGCATCGACCGCCACCAGAGACGTGCCGTACAGGTTGTCGCCCTTGCGATCACCGCCATAACGATCGAATGCCGGGGCGCCGAAAGGGATGAAGGCCACGCCGCGGGCCTCGTCCACGGTGATGAAGCCCCAGGCGTTTACGCCTGACCGGTTTGTCGCGCTGCCCGGTTCCCATGTATCGGCCCCCGGTTCGCCCGGGCGGGGCACGGAATGGAAAGTCCACACCAGCTTGCCGGTACGCGCATCCCAGGCGCGCACGTCACCCGCCGCGCCCCGTGGAGGGAATTCCTGCACCGCCGCCCCGGTAATTACCAGGTTGCCGAACACCACCGGGGGGGAAGTCATGCCGTAACCCTGCCCCGGCGGATCGCCCATGACTTCCGCCGTGCGCAGGTTGACCGTGCCGTTATCGCCAAATTCGCTGGCGAAGGCCCCGGTTGCCGCATCGAGCGCCACCAGCTTGCCGCCGCGCGTGCCGAAGAAGATGCGCGGGGGTGCGGTGTCGTCACCCGCCCAGTATTCCACCCCGCGCAGCGAAGGCTGGCCGGGGCCGGGGACGCGGGTGGACCACAGTTCACGCCCGGTCGCCGCATCCAGCGCCACGGCGGTGCCATAAGGGGTGGTCAGGTACATCCGCCCCTC
>JBARAF010000333.1:0-12750 GCA_049791695.1 Croceibacterium sp. | reverse complement strand
ATCGTTCTTGAGCGCGTCCTTCATCGCCTTTTCGACCTTACGGACGTTCGATCCGTATTCCATGTCGATGAAGTCGATCACCACCAGCCCGGCCATGTCGCGCAGGCGCAGTTGGCGTGCGATTTCGCGGGCGGCTTCAAGGTTGGTCGAAACCGCAGTGGCTTCGATCCCGTGTTCCTTGGTCGACCGGCCGGAGTTGATGTCGATCGACACCAGCGCTTCGGTCGGGTTGATCACCAGGTAGCCACCGCTCTTCAGCTGGACCACCGGATCGTACATCGCCGTCAGCTGGTCTTCCGCGCCGAACCGCTGGAACAGCGGCACCGGATCGGAATATGCCTTCACCCGGCGCACGTGGCTGGGCATCAGCAATTTCATGAAGGCGCGGGCGGATTTGTACCCTTCTTCCCCTTCAACAACCACTTCCTCGATCTCGCGGTTGTAGATGTCACGGATGGCCCGCTTCACCAGATCGCTGTCGGTGTGGATCATCGCCGGGGCGCTGGAGCCAAGCGTGTTTTCGCGGATTTCGTCCCAGAGGCGGGCGAGGTAATCGAAATCGCGCTTGATTTCGACCTTGGTGCGCTGGAGGCCCGCGGTGCGGACAATCAGGCCCATCGAACGCGGCAGGGTCAGTTCCGAAACGATCTGCTTAAGCCGCTTGCGGTCAGAACCGCTGGAAATCTTGCGCGAAATCCCGCCGCCATTGCTGGAATTGGGCATCAGCACGCAATAGCGGCCAGCCAGGCTGAGATAGGTGGTCAGCGCGGCACCCTTGTTGCCGCGTTCTTCCTTGACGACCTGGACCAGCAGCACCTGGCGGCGCTGGATCACATCCTGGATCTTGTACCGGCGACGCAGGGCCTGGCGGCGAGCGCGCAGCTCGTCCATTTCCTTGGCCCGGCCACCACCGTTGCCGCCACCGTTGCCATTGCGGCCACCGTTGCGGCCCTGACGCCGACGTCCACGACGCTGGGCGCCGGAATCCTCACCGGATTCTTCGCCAGAGTCTTCGCCGCGATCTTCGTCAGACAGGCCGGATTCGCCTTCGTCAGATTCGTCCGCGTCGTACTGGTCGTCGTCGTCGCCGTATTCGTCGCTGTTGTTGACGTGGCCATCTTCGATGGTGGCAACGTCATCCTTTTCGCTGGTGTCGATTTCCTCGACCCCGCCATCATCGTCGTTACCGTCGAGATAGTCGTCGTCGTCTTCGGCAGCGCGCAGCGCGGCTTCTTCTTCGGCGTGGGCCAGTTCCTCGGCGATCAGCGCTTCGCGATCGGCCTGCGGGATCTGGTAATAGTCCGGGTGAATTTCGCTGAAAGCGAGGAACCCGTGCCGGTTGCCGCCGAAATCGACAAACGCTGCCTGCAGCGACGGTTCAACCCGGGTTACCTTGGCGAGGTAGATATTGCCCTTGATCTGCTTGTGTTCAGCAGATTCAAAGTCGAATTCTTCAATTCGATTGCCCTTGAGCACCGCCACCCGGGTTTCTTCCGAGTGGCGCGCATCGATCAGCATACGCGTTGCCATAGTGATTTCTCCAGGCGCGCGTGGGCCACTGGGCCGGGGTTGCAGCCAATGGGCCTGCAACAACGCCGGGGGCCGGCGCGCGCCGATATGCGTGGATTCCGCCGTTTGCCCGGACAATGCCGGCAGGACGGGCGGAGATGTGGGAAGCGCTGCCCGGCAAAGGCCGGCGGGCGCTGCGGTACGTCATTGCCGTAAGGGGAAGGCGCAGGATTACATTCTGCGCGTGAGCCACCGCCAATGCGCAGCCGCGGGGCTGCTGCTTGGCTGGATGACTCTTGCTTATCATTACGGCATCAACCTGTAGTCATTCCGGGATATAAGGAATTTGCACCCCGGATTGCGCCGGAAAGACACTGCCATCCGGTTACCGGGGTAGCTAGCATTGGGGGATAGCTTGGGCAACCTTATTGCGCGAGCCGGTAAAATTCCCTTCGTTGCGCGTACGGGTTGTATGCGAATTGGTCGGGGGACTTGAGTGAACCTGGGGTTGTACCGCTTGCAGATCACATTGCTGTTTCTGGCGCCGCTCTTGGCGCTGGGGCTGCTTTACGCCCTGGGCTTGAGTATTCCGGTCCCCGCGCTGGGGCGGAATTACGTGGTTCGCATTGCACTGCCCGATCCCGGCGCGCGGATGGCGCTGCCAACAATCAGCGGCCCGCTGGACCCGACGCGGCCGCTGGTGGTGATCGACGCAGGCCACGGCGGGCATGATCCGGGGGCCAGTGGCGCGGGCTATCGGGAAAAGGCCATAACCCTGGCCCTGGCCCGTGCGTTGCGTGCGGAACTGGTGCGCGGCGGCGGCGTACGGGTGGCGCTGACCCGCAATGATGACCGGTTCCTGGTCCTCGGCGAACGGGCGGAAATCGCCCGCCAGCTGGGGGCTGACCTGTTCCTGTCCATCCACGCCGATTCCGCGGGCGAGCAGGAAGGGGTCAGCGGGGCCAGCATCTATACCCTGTCGGACATGGCATCGAGCGAGGCGGCGGCGCGGTTTGCGGCGCGGGAAAACAGCGCGGACGAGGTCAACGGCACCTCGCTGGCCCGGCAGGACAGCGGGGTGACCGCGATCCTGGTGGAACTGTCGCAGCGGCGGGTGCAGGAAAAATCGACCGAATTTGCCGCGCTGGTCCTGCGCGAAGGGCAGGTTGCCGATGGGGGCGAGGGAGGGCTGCAATTCCACCCCGTCCCGGTGCGATCCGCAGGGCTGGCCGTGCTGCGGGCGCCCGACGTGCCCAGCGTCTTGTTCGAAGCCGGGTTCATCACCAATCCCGACGATGCCGGGCGGCTCGCTTCGGCCGAAGGGCAGGCGCGGTATGCCAGGGTGCTGGCCAAGGCGATCCGGGTCTATTTCGCACGGCAGGCCGGACTGTAACAACGCTCGACCCCCGCCCTCTCTGATCGAACTGGCGCACCGGCAAAGCGCCGTGCTAAGGCCCCGCCCACCATGGCCGATACCGACAATTCCGCCCCGACTTCCGGCGACGTCCCGCTGCACTATCGCATCCGGCGCGAGGCCAGTGGCCTGCTTGCCTGGTCGCGCGTTGCCTGGCGGGAAAAGCGCTGGTTCCGCATCGGTTCGATTGTCGGCGGTGGCGGGCTGGCGCTGCTGATCATTGGTTGGGTGGTGCTGGCCAGCAGCTTGCCCAATGCCGACAAGCTGCTGACCTATCAGCCGCCGTTGCCCACCGTGGTGCGCGGCAATGATGGCGAAATCGTCCACAGTTTTGCCCGCGAACGGCGCGTGCAACTGCAGTTCAAGGATTTCCCGAGCCAGCTGGTCAACGCCTATACCTCGGCCGAAGACAAGACTTTCTGGACCCACGGCGGGGTCGATTTCACCGGGCTGATAGGCGCGGTGATCGATTACGCCACCAAGGTCGGGTCTGACGAACGGGCCAAGGGCGGCTCCACCATTACCCAGCAGGTCGCCAAGAACATCCTGTTGAGCGACGAATATTCGATCACCCGCAAGCTCAAGGAAATGATGCTGGCCCGGCGCGTGGAAGGCGTGCTGACCAAGCAGCAGATCATGGAGCTGTACCTGAACGAAATTCCGCTCGGGCGGCGCAGCTTCGGGGTGCAGGCGGCCAGCCGCGCCTATTTCGACAAGGACGTGGCCCAGCTGCAGCTGCACGAAATGGCTTTCCTGGCGATCCTGCCCAAGGCGCCGGAACAGTACAGCCGCAAGAAGTTCGAACAGAAGGCGCTCGACCGGCGCAATTACGTGCTGCAGCAAATGGTCGATAACGGCCACGTGACGCAGGCCCAGGCCACTGCTGCCAAGGCACTGCCACTGGGGCTGGTTACCCAGCGGGCCGAAGCCAGCTCTGCCGATGCCGGGTATTTCCTGGAAGACGTGCGGCGCGAACTGATCGCCAAATATGGCGAGAAGGCCGAAGAAGGGCCGTACAGCGTCTATGCCGGCGGCCTGTGGGTGCGCACTTCACTCGATACCGAATTGCAGGCGGCGGCGCAGAAGGCGCTGCGAGCCGGCATGATGCGCTATCACGGCGGGCGTGGCTGGTATGGCCCGGTGGCTACACTGAAGGCTTCGGACGGCAGTCTGACCGGCCAGCTGGCATCGTCCAACATCGGCATCCGGTATCAGGACTGGCGCGTTGGCGTGGTGACTGATCGCGGTGGGCAATCTGGCCGTATCGGCTTTGCCAGCGGTGATGAAGCGCCGCTGACCGCCATGCCGGACAAGCTGAAAGTCGGTGATGTGATCGCCGTATCGCCCGCCGGCAATGCCTGGCGCGTGCGGACCATCCCGGAAGTATCCGGCGGCTTTGCCGTAATGGATCCGAACACCGGCCGGGTGAAGGCACTGCAGGGCGGGTTCGATTTCCGCCTGAGCGATTTCAACCGCGCCACCCAGGCCCAGCGCCAGCCGGGCTCCACCATCAAGCCGTTCGTCTATGCCACTGGCCTGGACACCGGGATGACCCCGGCGACGATGGTTCCCGACCAGACGTTCTGTTATTACCAGGGTGCCAACCTGGGCGAAAAGTGCTTCCGCAATTTCAGCGGCGGCGGCGGCGGCGAACACACGATGCGCTGGGGGCTGGAACAGTCCCGCAACCTGATGACCGTCCACATCGCGATGGACGCCGGGATGCCCAACGTGGTCAAGACCTTCGAAAAGGTCGGCATCGGCAAGTACGAGCCCTATCCCGCCTTCGCCCTTGGCGCTGGCGAAACCACCGTGCTGAAGATGACCACCGCCTATTCCGCACTGGTCAACCATGGGGTGCAGCACGCGCCGACCATGATCGATTTCGTGCAGGACCGGAACGGTAAGGTGATCTGGCGCGCCGACCAGCGCGATTGCACCCGCTGCAACATGCCCGAATGGGATGGCAAGGCGATGCCGCGCTTCGCCGAACGCGGCAAGCAGGTGATGGACGCGCGTACCGCGTACCAGACGGTGCATATGCTGGAAGGCGTGGTCCAGCGCGGCACCGCCACCACATTGCGTGACCTGGGCATTCCGCTGTTCGGCAAGACCGGAACCACCACCGGCCCGCGCGAAGTGTGGTTTGTGGGCGGATCGCCCGACATCGTCGGCGGCGTCTATCTGGGCTTTGACAAGCCGCGCAACATGGGCGGCTATGCCCAGGGCGGTACGCTGGCGGCACCGATTTTCCGCCAGTTCGTGGTCGAGTCACGCGATCGCTGGGAAGGGCGGCCGTTCCTGGCCCCCGCTGGCATCCGCATGGTCCGGATCGACCGGCAAAGCGGCCGCCGGGTGTTCGACGCCTGGCCAACCGATGATCCCAAGGCCGGGGTGATCTGGGAAGCATTCAAGCCGGATACGGAACCCAAGCGCGAACGGCGGACGGACGAATCCGACCAGTTGCGTGAACTGATCCTGGCCCACTTGCGGCGCAGCGAAAGATCGCGCTCGGCCACGCCGGACGCCACCCGGCAGGTCGCACCGGAGGACGATTTCGTGGAAGAGCAGGGCGGGGTTTACTGATCCCGACCGGGCAGGCGCGGGGAGTAGACAGGCGTCCACGCCCCGCGCATAATGCGAAGCATGATCAAGCGCCCCCTGTTCGTCCTCGCCGCCGCTGCCGCCGCCGTTCTGGCTGCGGTCCCGGGTTCCGCCGCCTTGCAGCAGGGGCTCAAGGCCCCGCAGTTCAAGACCAGCGGCGCCATGGCGGGCAATGCCTTTTCCTTCGACTTGCGCCAGGCGCTGAAGAAGGGGCCGGTCGTGCTCTATTTCTTCCCCAAGGCCTTCACCCAGGGCTGCACGCTGGAAGCCAATGCCTTCGCGGAGAACATGCCTGCCTTCAAGGCGGCCGGAGCCCAGGTGATTGGCCTTTCGGCGGATGACCTGCCCACGCTGAAGCGATTTTCCAAGCTGGAATGCCGCGATGCCTTCCCGGTGGCGATTGCCAGCAAGGCAACCATCAGCGCCTACAATGTCACCTTTGCCCGCAACGGGCAGGATACCGGCCTGTCGGACCGCACGTCTTACGTCATCGCGCAGGATGGGCGGATCGTGATGGTCCATTCTGACCTCGACTGGCGCGAACACGTCAACCGCACGCTGGCGGCGGTCAAGGCGCTCAAGCGCGGCTGACCCTGCTGCCTGGCCGCTGGCCGGGCATATCAATCCCTTCCCCATTCGGGTGGCCTGCGCTAGGCGGGCCGCTTTCTGACGGAGATTCCCCTCATGCGTGCCGAAGGGCAGGCCCATATCGACCGGATCGAAGCTGCGCTGGCGCTGGTGCGCAAGTCGCTCGACTGGGACCGCGCGCTGCGCCGGCTGGACGAACTGAACGCTCGCGTGGAGGATCCCAAGCTGTGGGATAATCCCAAGCAGGCGGAAGAAGTGATGCGCGAACGCCGCCGGCTGGACGCGGCCATCGGCACGGTGAACGAGATCAAGGCCGAAATGGGCGACGCGATCGAATTCGTCGAACTGGGCGAAATGGAAGGCGATGACGATGTGATCGCCGAAGGGCTGGGATCACTGCAACGGCTGGCGCTGCGCGCCGATGCCGACAAGGTCCAGGCCCTGATGTCGGGCGAGGCGGACGGCAACGACACCTATCTGGAAATCCACGCCGGGGCCGGCGGGACCGAAAGCCAGGACTGGGCGGAAATGCTGCAGCGGATGTATGCCCGCTGGGCCGAACGCAAAGGCTTCAAGGTCGAACTGGTCGATTACCACAGCGGTGAACAGGCCGGGATCAAGTCAGCCACGCTGCTGATCAAGGGCGAATATGCCTATGGTTATGCCAAGACCGAAAGCGGCGTCCACCGGCTGGTGCGGATCAGCCCCTATGACAGCTCTGCCCGGCGGCACACCTCGTTCAGCTCGGTCTGGGTCTATCCGGTGATCGACGACAACATCGACATCGAAATCAACGATGGCGATCTGCGCATCGACACCTATCGCGCTTCGGGCGCTGGTGGGCAGCACATCAACACCACCGATTCCGCGGTCCGCATAACCCACATGCCCAGCGGTATCGTGGTGGCCAGCCAGGCCGACCGCAGCCAGCACAAGAACCGCGCCACCGCGATGAACATGCTGAAGGCCCGGCTGTACGAAGCGGAACTGGCCCGGCGCGAAGCGGCGGCCGGGACCGAATACGAATCCAAGACCGAAATCGGCTGGGGCCACCAGATCCGCAGTTATGTCCTGCAACCGTACCAGATGGTGAAGGACCTGCGCACCGGCGTGGTTTCGACCAGCCCGGGCGACGTGCTGGACGGCGCGCTGGACGAATTCATCGCCGCCGCGCTGGCCCAGCGCGTGACGGGTGAAGCCGTGGACGTGGAGGATGTGGAGTAATCCACCCCCGCGTGCACCGCACTTTGCGAAATAGCCCGGGGGCGGCTAGGGCCTTGCGGATGCGCCGCGCCTTCGCCTTGCTTGCCGTCCTGACCGTACTGTCCGCCTGCAAGGTGGAACAGGCCGACGGTGGCCGTGCCGAGACGGCGCGCGACTTCCCGCGCGCGGTGCGGCCGGTGTCGGACCTCGGCGGCAATGCCTTTTCCAACGAACAGACCCGCGATGACCGGGGCGAAGCTACCGCTGTGATGGACCTGGCGGCGATTACCCCGGGCATGACCGTGGCCGACCTGGGTGCGGGCGAGGGGTACTATACCGTCCGCCTGGCCGAACGGGTGGGCAGCAAGGGCCGGGTGCTGGCGCAGGATATTGACCAGCAGGCCCTGCGCCGCCTGGGTGACCGGGTGGAACGCGAGCGGCTCGACAACGTTTCCATCAAACTAGGTGCGGAAGACGATCCGCGCTTGCCTGCGGGCAGCTTCGACCGCGTGTTCATGGTGCATATGTACCACGAGGTTGCAGAGCCCTACGCCTTCTTGTGGCGGCTGCGCCCGGCGCTGCGCAAGGGCGGGCAAGTGATTGTGGTCGATGTGGATCGCCCGGCGGACCAGCACGGGATTCCGCCCAAGCTGCTGTTCTGTGAAATGGACCATGTCGGGCTGCGACTGGTAGAATTTGTTCGCCAGCCTGAACTTGCGGGCTATTATGCGCAATTCGAGGCCGTCGGGAAACGGCCCGAGCCGGATCAAATCAAGCCTTGCGATGCGCAGGGCACAACCAAGGATGGTTCCTCCGGCAACGGATGACTGTAGGAAAAAAGATGTCTTTCAAGGGGTTGAAGCCTATCCTTTATGGTGGGCGCGAGGTATGGCCGCTGGTCGAAGGCGGCAAGGGCGTTTCTGCGACCAATCACATGAGCTCTGGCGCATGGGCCGCTGCGGGCGGCATCGGCACGGTCAGTGCTGTCAACGCTGACAGTTACGACGCCGAAGGCAAGATCGTGCCGCAGGTCTATGCGCAGCTGACGCGCAAGGAACGGCATGAACAGCTGATCCGCTATGGCATCGATGGCGCGGTGGAACAGGTCCGCCGGGCGCACGAAATTGCCGGTGGCAAGGGCGCGATCAACATCAACGTGCTGTGGGAAATGGGCGGCGCGCAACCGATCCTGGAAGGCGTGCTGGAACAGACCAAGGGCATGATTGCCGGGGTCACCTGCGGCGCGGGGATGCCGTACAAGCTGTCGGAAATCGCCGAACGGCACAACGTGCTGTACCTGCCCATCGTCAGTTCCGGCCGCGCCTTCCGTGCGCTGTGGAAGCGCGCCTATCACAAGGTGCCGCACCTGCTGGGCGCGGTGGTTTATGAAGATCCCTGGCTGGCTGGCGGTCACAATGGCCTGTCCAATGCGGAAGACCCGCTGAAGCCGGAAGATCCGTACCCCCGCGTGAAGGCGCTGCGCGACGTGATGCGGGCGGAAGGCATTGCCGATACCGTGCCGATCGTGATGGCCGGTGGCGTGTGGTTCCTGCGCGAATGGAACGACTGGATCGACAATCCGGAACTGGGTTCCATCGCGTTCCAGTACGGCACCCGCCCGTTGCTGACCGAAGAAAGCCCGATCCCGCAGGGGTGGAAAGACCGCCTGCGGACGCTGGAACCAGGCGACGTGCTGTTGCACCGTTTCAGCCCGACCGGGTTCTACAGCTCCGCCGTACGGACTCCGTTCCTGCGCAGCCTGGAAGCGCGCTCTGCCCGGCAGGTCCCCTATTCCCGCGTCGAGGCCGGTGAACACACCGTGCAACTGGACGTGGGCGTAAAGGGCCGGAATTACTGGGTCGCCCCGGCAGACCTGGAACGCGCCCGTGGCTGGGTGGCGCAAGGTTACACCACCGCGCTGAAGACGCCGGACGATACCGTGGTTTTCGTCGGCCGGGAAGAACGCGACATGATCCGCAAGGACCAGTCCGATTGCATGGGCTGCCTGTCGCACTGCGGGTTTTCGTCCTGGAAGGACCATGACGATTACACCACCGGCCGCCTGGCCGATCCGCGCAGCTTCTGCATCCAGAAGACCCTGCAGGACATCGCCCACGGCGATGACGTGGACAAGAACCTGATGTTCGCCGGCCACGCAGCCTATCGTTTCAAGCAGGACCCGTTCTATTCCAACAACTTCACCCCCACGGTGAAGCAGCTGGTTGATCGCATCCTGACGGGCGACTGATCCGGGGTTTTCGCTCCTGACACGAAAAGGGCCGGCCCCACTGGGGACCGGCCCTTTTCTTTGCCCCGATCAGGCGGGTTGGGCTCAGTCGAATTCCCAGCCGCGTTCACCGTGGCTGGCGATGTCGAGGCCCTGGCGTTCCTCGTCCTCCGGTACGCGCATCGGCAGGAACAGCGATACGCCAAGCGCGATCAGCGCGGTCAGCACGGCACTGAACACCGCGACCACGGCCACCGCAAAAGCCTGCACACCCAGCATCCCAGCCATGCCGATCCCTTCGGCAAAACCGGTGCCGCCAAGCGCGGGGGCGAGGAACAGGCCGAACAGGACCGAACCGAGCATCCCGCCAACGCCGTGGACCGCAAACACGTCCAGCGAATCGTCGATCTTGAGCTTGTTCTTGATCAGCTGGATCGCGAAGTAACAAACCACGGCGGCCAGCGCGCCGAACAGGATCGCCGCACCTGGGGAAATGAACCCGGCAGCCGGGGTCACCGTGGCCAGGCCGGCAATCGCGCCGGTGGCCCAGCCGATGGAGGTGGGCTTGCCGAAGGTGATCCGTTCGATGAGCAGCCACACCATCGCCGCGGTGCAGGCCCCGGCATGGGTGTTGATGATGGCCGTGGCGGCATCATCCGTGGCGGCGAGGGCGGAGCCGCCGTTGAAGCCGAACCAGCCGACCCACAGCATCATCGCCCCCAGCATGGTCAGGCCGGGTGCATGGGGCAGCAGCGCCGGGCCGGGGAAGCCCTTGCGCTTGCCCAGCAGTAGCGCGATCACCAGCGCGCTGGCACCGGCGGTGGTGTGGACCACGATCCCGCCGGCAAAATCGAGCGCGCCCAGCGCGGACAGCCAGCCGCCGCCCCACATCCAGTGGGCCACCGGGGCATAGACCAGCACGCTCCACAAGGCGCAGAAGGCGATCACCCAGGAAAAGCGTGCCCGATCGACCCAGGCCCCGACCATCAGCGCCGGGGTAATCGCGGCAAAGGTCATCTGGAACAGGGCGAAGGCGCTTTCGGGCAGGGCGGTGTCCGGCCGGGTTGCGCCCATGTCGATCAGCATCCATGCGCGGCCATTGCCGATCCAGCCGCCAACGCTGTCACCAAACGACAGGGTGTAACCGACCACGATCCACAGCAGCGAACAGACCGCCGCCACCGCGCCGATCTGCAGCAGCACGGACAGGAAATTCTTCGCCCGCACCAGCCCGCCGTAAAACAAGCCAAGGCCGGGCAGGGCCATCAGCAGGACCAGGGCGGACGACACCAGGATCCACGCGGTATCGCCGCTGTCACCCGCAGCGACAAAGGGATCCTGCGCCAGTGCGGCGGCAGGCATCACGGCTAGGGCCGCGGCGATGGCGAATTTGCGCAACTTATCCTCCCCTTCGTGGCGCCCGTTGCAGGCGCCACGCATTCCCGCCTGAGCGCTTAGGACAAAAATCCGCCGACAAGCAAGGTGATGCCTGTTGATGCTGACAGGCGGGAGGGATTAATAGCTGCCTGATGCGCCGCCTGATCCTGTCCCTTGTGCTCCTGTTCGTTTCCGCCCCGGCCCTGGCCCAGGATCGGGAGGTGCCGTACTGGGCATCGTTGCGGGCAGAAGAAGTGAACCTGCGCGTGGGGCCGAGCGAACGGTACCCGATCGAATGGGTCTATCGCCGCGTTGGCCTGCCGGTGAAAGTGCTGCGGGTGCATGAAGGCTGGCGGTTCGTGCGCGATCCCGACGGGGCGCAGGGCTGGATTGTCGCGCGCCTGTTGACGCCTGAGCGCGGGGCCATCGTCACCGGCGAAGGCCCGACCGAAATCCGCGAGGATGCCGATCCGGCATCGCGCCTGTTGTGGAAAGTGGAGCCGGGCGTTTCCGGCAAGCTGGGTGATTGCCGCGACGGCTGGTGCAAGTTCGATGTCACCGGCCGCCGCGGATGGGTCAGGCAAGACCGGCTCTGGGGAGCCGGCGAGCCTTAATTCACAGCAGTTCAACCGCCAGTGCAGTGCCTTCGCCGCCGCCGATGCACAGGCTGGCAACGCCGCGTTTCAGGCCCTTCTGTTTCAGTGCGCTGATCAGCGTCACCACGATCCGGGCACCGCTGGCGCCGATCGGGTGGCCCAGGGCGGTCGCGCCGCCGTGGATGTTGATCTTCGCATGATCGATGCCGATGTCGTGCATGGCGAACATCGCTACGCAGGCGAAGGCTTCGTTCACTTCCCACAGATCGACATCGGCGACCGACCAGCCGGCCTTGTCCAGCGCCTTGCGGATTGCACCGACCGGCGCGGTGGTGAAATCCTTCGGTTCCTGCGCATGGGCGGCGCTGGCGACGATCCGGGCAACCGGGGTCAGCCCCTTGGCGGCGGCCACGCTGGCGCGGGTCAGCACCATGGCGGCTGCGCCATCGGAAATGGAACTGGAGGTGGCGGCGGTAATGGTGCCGTCTTTTGCAAAGGCGGCGCGCAGCTGCGGGATCTTGTCCGGCATCCCCTTGCCCGGAGCTTCGTCGGTATCCACCACCACTTCACCCTTGCGGGTCTGCACGGTGACCGGGGCGATTTCCTCGGCAAAGGCGCCGCTCTTGATCGCGGCATTGGCACGGGCGAGCGATTCGATGGAGAACTGGTCCATCTGTTCGCGGGTCAGGCCGTAATCGTTGGCGGTGTCCTGGGCGAAAGTGCCCATTGCCCGGCCGGCTTCATAAGCGTCTTCCAGCCCGTCGAGGAACATGTGGTCGTATGCCGTATCATGGCCGATGCGCGCGCCGGACCGGTGCTTCTTGAGCAGGTACGGGGCATTGGTCATGCTTTCCATGCCGCCTGCCACAACCAGGTCCACGCTGCCGGCGGCCAGGGCTTCGCTGCCCATGATGACCGTCTGCATGCCGCTGCCGCAAACCTTGTTGACCGTGGTCGCCTGCGCGGATTTCGGCAGGCCGGCCTTCAGCGCCGCCTGGCGGGCAGGGGCCTGGCCGAGCCCGGCGGGCAGCACGCAACCCATGTAGACCCGCTCCACATCTTCGCCCGCTACGCCGGCCCGTTCCACAGCAGCTTTCACCGCCGTTGCACCCAGATCGGTCGCGGCAACATCGGACAACACGCCCTGCATGGCGCCCATCGGGGTGCGTGCGTAGGACAGGATGACAATCGGGTCGGCTTCATTGAACGTGGGCATAGAAACAGGGCCTCGC